>DASVCM010000032.1:0-10293 GCA_036381635.1 Lacipirellula sp. | reverse complement strand
CGTTCGCGTCGCCGCGCTTCTGCTCAGGCGTCATGAGCCGTGCAGCGTTGGGCTTCGAGCCGGCGATGTGGCAGTGGATATCGACGCCGCCCGGCATCACGACCAGGCCGGTCGCGTCGATGGTGCGCGCGGGACGAATGGCCGGATCGGTCGGGCTGGCGACGATCTTGCCGCCGGAGATCCACAGGTCACGGAGTTCGCCGGCGATTCCATTGACGGGATCGTAGACGGCGCCGCCGGTGATTCTTGTTAGATCTGTGGCCATTAAAGTTTTTCGTGCATCTGGCTGCCGGTGATTGCAAGGGTTAGCGTAGGCAGGAACAGCAGTTGCTGCCAGGGTGTATATAGCCGGTCCATCCTGGGCCGGTGTGATTCGCCCGGCCAGGAAGGCCGGGCTATATGACAATGCACGCACCGCCTCCCACTGTGTCGCCCGCGACGTTGGCTCGGCATCGCCGGCTGACGCGCTCGGCATTGGCGCTGGCAATGTTGTCGGCGCTACTGGCGGCGGGCTTCTACAGTCTATCTCGGGCGGTGGTTCGGGGCGCCACGGGCGATCTTGATCGCCGCGTCGTCCTGGCGATGCGGAACGCCGATAATCTCTCCAACCCGATCGGTCCACGCTGGTTCGAGGAAGTGGGCCGCGACTTTACGGCGCTCGGCGGAGTCGCGGTGATCGCACTGCTTACGGCAACAGTCGTTGCCTTCTTTTGGTTATCATCGATGCACCGGGCGGCCTTGTATGTTGCCGTCGCCACGCTCGGGGCGCTGCTGATCAGCACCGGATTAAAGGAGCTATTCGATCGGCCGCGGCCGAACCTTGTGCCACACGGCTCGCACGTTTACTTATCGAGCTTCCCCAGCGGCCACTCGGCAATCGCGGCCGCGGCGTACCTGACGCTGGGGCTGGTGGCCTCACAGTTCGTCGTGAAGCGGCGGCTGAAGGCGCTGCTGATCGGCGTCGCCATGTTCGTCACCGGCGCGGTCGGCGTCAGTCGCGTTTATCTCGGCGTCCACTGGCCGAGCGACGTGCTGGCCGGCTGGGCGGTGGGGCTTTCTTGGGCGCTGGTCTGCTGGATTGCGGCGGTTTGGCTGCAGGACCACGGCGTGATCGAGCCGGAGCAGGAGACAATTCCTGGGAAGGCGGAGAACAAAGAAGGGTAGCCGGCCGGCTGGCTCGCGGCCGCGGCATGGTTTATCTTCGCCTTCGCGGCGGCTTTTCAACTTCGAGCGTGGGGGAACTCTCGTGACGGCGATTCGTAGTCTTGCTTTCTGCTTTTCGGTGGCGGTGCTTGCCCAAGTAGGCGTATCCACGGCGTGGGGCGACTCGCCCGACGCGGAACGCAAGTTTACCCAGCTCGTCGACGAAATCTGGGAGTGGACCATTCGGGAGAACCCGCTGTACGCCACGAGCGTCGGCGACCACCGCTTCAACGATAAGCTGCCGAAGGTCTCGCTCGCCGACAGCGTGCGGCGGCATGAGCAGGACCTCGAGTTCCAGCAGCGGCTGAAGGAAATCCACCGCGACGAGCTCCCGCGCGAGCAGCAGGTGAACTACGACATCCTCGCCCGGCAACTTCGCGAGGACATTGCCGAGTTCAAATTCCAGACGCATCTGATTCCGATCAGCAATCGCAGCGGCTTTCATATCGAGTTCCCCGAGCTGCGCCGCGAGGCGCCGCTGGCGACGACCGAAGATTTTGAGAAATACATCGCCCGGCTGCGAGCGTTCGACGAGTATGCCGCCGGGCAGATCGAGCTGCTGCGGGCCGGGATCGAGGCGGAGAAGACGCTGCCGGAGGTGATTCTCCGCGGGTGGGAGCCGGTGGTCGAGGCGCACATTGTCGATGACCCCGAGCGCAGCTTGCTGTACGAGCCGCTGGCCGAGTTGCCGCCGACTGTCCCAGAGAGCGAACACGAGCGACTGCGCAAGGAGGCCCGCGTGGCGATTGCCGACGGCGTCGTCGCCGGGTATCGCGAGTTCCGCGACTTCATGCGGGACGAGTACCTGCCGCGGGCGCGGGGCTCGATCGGCGCCTCGGCTTTGCCGGACGGCCGCGACTTCTACCGCTTCCGCGTGCGCCGGTTCACCACGCTGGATCTTACGCCCGAGGAGGTGCACCAACTCGGCCTCAGCGAGGTCAAGCGGATTCGCAGCGAGATGGAACAGATCATCCAACGCGTCGAGTTCGACGGCGACTTCGCGGCGTTCGTCGAGCACCTGCGGACCGATCCAAAGTTTTACGCCGAGACGCCCGAGGAGCTGCTGAAGGAGTGCTCGTACATTCTCAAACGGATGGACGGCGAGCTGCCGCTATTGTTCGGCCGCCTGCCGCGGATGCCCTACGGCTTGCGGCCGGTGCCGGACTACATCGCGCCGCGGACGAGCGCGGCGTACTATCAGCCGCCGACCGGCGACGGCACCCGGGCGGGGTTTTTCAATCTGAATACCTACAACCTCAAGAGCCGGCCGCTGTATTCGCTTGAAGCGCTCGCGCTGCACGAAGCCGTGCCGGGGCATCACCTGCAACTTGCCCTGCAGCAGGAGAGGAAAGGCCTGCCAAACTTTCGCCGCTTCGCAGGCGCCACCGCGTTTGTCGAAGGCTGGGCGCTATACGCTGAGCGGCTGGGCCTGGAGAGCGGCTTTTACACCGACCCCTACAGCGACTTCGGCCGGCTGGCAATGGAGATGTGGCGGGCCTGCCGGCTGGTCGTCGACACGGGCATGCACTGGTACGACTGGAGCCGGCCGAAGGCGATCGCCTTCATGGAGGAGAATTCGGCCGAGTCGATTCACAACATCGAATCGGAGATCGATCGGTACATCGGCTGGCCGGGGCAGGCGCTGGCGTACAAGATCGGCGAGCTAAAGATTCGCGAGCTGAGGGCCTTAGCCGAAGAGGAACTGGGCGAGCGGTTCGACATCCGCGCGTTTCACGACCGCGTGCTCGCCGGCGGGGCCGTGCCGCTGGATGTACTGGAGGCGAGCGTTAAGGAGTGGATTGCCCAGCAGAAGCCGCAGCAGGCGGGGTGAGCCGAGCCCTCCCGGAACTCGTCATCCTGAGCGAAGCGAAGGGTTGCCAGATTCTTCGCTCCGCTCAGAATGACGCAAAAGGAGCTGGCGAGAAAGCTGTTCGAGCACCACCTCCGCTTCCGGAAACTGTGGCGAAACGGCCGCTCGCAAGGGCAGCGCGACGCCGTCGCTGCGGTAGACGCTGCCGGTGGTTTCAATGCCGAAGCGGGCGGTGAAGATGGCTACTTGTGCAGCTCTAGACGTCTCCGTCTGGTGATTGTCGATGACGACAGTTGGAAGGTTCGCCAGGCGATTGGCGGCGTCCTTCGGCCACTGCGCTAGCGGATCGGCGCCGATGATCATCACGGCGTCGACCTCGCCGCGCTCCAGCAGCACTTGGGCCGAGGCTTCGCCGGGCAGGTACTGCGGAAATCCGGCGGTGAAACTCACCGACGCCGGGAAGCCGGTTTGCCAAGTCAGCACTTGCGCGGCGCTGACGGCGTTCCAGGGGTCGCCGAGACGCAGCGCCACGGCGCGCGTGTAACGGTGAAGCTCACGCACTAGTTCCGTAATTGACTGAGAAACTGCCGCCGGGTCGCTTCCGGGAGGGCAAGGCTCTTGCTGAACCGCGGACCGGTACACACTTCCCGGCTCGGCGGGAGCCTCGCCCTCCCGCGCGCTCGGCTCGAAGAAGATGGCGGCGTACTGGGCCATCTTCAGCCGCTGGGCTAAATAGGCCCATTGCTCCAGCGGAGCGCCGGTTTGCGCTTCCGCATGAGTTGCGTCCACGGAAACGCCTTTCACCAGCGCTCGCAGGATGGCGAACGCAGCGATGTCGCTGCCGACGCCGAGGCCGAGGTGTTCATCCGAGGCTTGCGACGTCTTATTTCGTTCCGGCGCCACGGTGATGATTCGCCGCGAGGACTGGGTGCCGTCCTTAACAGTTCGGGGCCGGCGGGCGAAGCGTTCGATGTGTCGCGGGTGAGTCGTCGCGGGGTCGACGTTCCAGTACACGATCAAATCGCTGCGCGCCGCGATTTCGCCGAGCGTGGCGGTGACGGCGCCGGCGGTTTGCACGGCAATGTGCGAACGGCTCCGGCCTTGGTCGCTGGTCGGATCGAGAACGGCGCCGAGGCGGTCGGCTATTTCAATCGCCAGCCGTTGCGCTTCGGTGGTCGCGCGTTCGAAGCCCATCACCAGAGGAGCCGAAGCCGCACTGAGGAATTCAGCCGCCCTTTCAAGGGCCGCATCGAGTTCTGCGGGTTGGCCGTCGACGAGACAGGCGGCTGGCGGCGGTTCGACTTCTTGCAGCAGGAACTTTTCGGCGAGGGGGCAGGGGGGCTCGACGGCAATGATGCGGCGCCCCTCGATCGTCAGCCGCAGGTCGTCGCAGGTGCAGCCGCAAGCGGTGCAGACGAAGTCGTGCACCCGCCGGCGCGGCGCCGCGGTCGCCTCCTGCGATTGGCTCATGCCGCGGCTCCCGGGCGTGGGGTGCTCATCTCGACCAGCGTGATGGGCGGCGCCGGCGGCTGGGATCGTCCCCCGCGTGCAGCTTGTTCGTTGGGGGCGACGATCGCGAACAGGCCGACCAGCAAATACATCACCAACAAAATCCACCAGCCCAGCACGATGTGCCGCGGCGGGTCGTAGCCCATGGCGTTGGCGGCGATGCCCGTGAGCGCGATCAGGCCGAGACCCATTGAAAGGGCGTTGGGCCCAATAATTCGCAACAGGGCCATGACAACGGCCGCTACGCCGGTGGTGATCAGGAGTTCTTTGATCGAGAAGGCGAACCTGAATTCCGGCCGTGGCGGCGCTTCGGCCGCTTCCGCCGCCATGGCCTCTTCTTCAACCGGCTCGCCGAAGAAATCCGCCCGACGCCGGGCTCGCTCGGCCTCCTGCTTTCGTTCCAGACGGAGTGTATAGATCCAACCGGCCGCCAGCAGCACCGCACCGATGACCACAATTGCCTTGGTCCTCGGAAAGAGGCGAAAAAGCGTCAGGACGATGGCGAGCAAGGCCGTCGCAATTAGCATGTGCCGCGTCGTAAAGCGGAACTGCCTGAGTTGCGACAGATCGAGATCCAGATCGCTGTACGGCCCTGTGTCGCCATACAATTCATCGACGTCGACGCGCTTAACGGCGTTCTCACTGAGCCTGGCCGCCCGCTGGCGTTCGTGCTGAAGCACCTCAGGGTCGACCGGCTCGAGTTCGAGCTCGTAGTCGTCATCATCGTCTGCAGGCGGTTTTGCATCGGCCATCCGTATATTGTCCTCTCGATCGAGTCTCGGAGCAACGGTTCGTAGGACCAGCATTTGTTAGCCGCGACGCGGTAGCGGAGCGAGTGGGTCGGAGCGCTCCGCTGCCGCGTCGCGGCTAACATGCGGGGAACCAGGTGACTTTTTTCATGGTGATACTTACTCCCATCCAATAGGATTGAGGCGATGCACCTGTTTCTGACCGCCTTCGGCAGCTATGGCGACGTCCTTCCGATGGTCGGGCTGGGCGCCGCGGCGCGGGCGCGGGGCCATCGCGTGCAGATTCTCGTTAATCCGTACTTCCAATCGGTCGTCGAAGCGGCCGGGCTGGAGCTGTCGCCGCTGGGGACGGCCGAGGAATATCGCGAGTTGATGCAGCATCCCGATCTGTGGCATCCGCGACGGGGATTGAAGCTGGTCCTGTCGCGCGGCGCGGGAGCCTATCTGCGGGATGCGTATGCGGCGATTGAGGCGAATTATGAGCCTGGAACAACCGTGCTCGCCGCGCATGGGCTTGATCTTGCCAGCCGCATTTACCATGAGCGGCATGGGGCGCCGCTCGCCACGGTCCACTTCGCGCCGTTCGCTCTGCTCACGCTGCATGATGTGCCGCGCTACATCGGCGTGCCGGATATCAAGCGGTGGCCGCGGTTGGCGAAAGCGGCCATGTACTGGATGGCGAGCCGAGCCGTGGTCGATCCGGTGATCGGGCCGCCGGTCAATGCGCTCCGCCGCGACCTTGGGCTGCCGCGGGTGCGCAACATCTACTCGAAGTGGAACAACTCGCCGCAGCGGGTGATCGCCATGTTTCCGGGCTGGTTCGGCCCGCCGCAGCCGGATTGGCCGCAGAACACGGCGACGGTTGGCTTTCCGCTGTGGGATCCGCCAAGTGCGCCGCACATCAGCGCCGAGGTGAATGAGTTTCTCGAAGCGGGCGAGCCGCCGATCGCCTTCGCTCCCGGCTCGGCCAATGTGCAGGCCGGCGATTTCTTTCGCACCGCGGTTGAAGTCTGTCAGCGACTGGGCCGCCGCGGGATGCTGATGACGAAGTACCCCGAGCAGCTTCCGCAGCAGCTTCCGCCGACGGTTCGCAGCTTCGGCTTCGTGCCGTTCAGCGAGCTGTTGCCGCGCGTGGCGGCGCTGGTCCACCACGGCGGCATCGGCACCTGCGCGCAAGGACTCGCCAGCGGCATTCCGCAGCTTGTGATGCCGATGGCGTACGATCAGCTCGACAACGGGCTGCGGCTGGCGCGTCTGGGCGTCGGCGCCGTCGTGCGGCGCGAGCGGTTCACGCCGGCGCGCGTGGCGGCTGCCCTGGAGCCGTTGCTAAGCTCGCCAGAAGTTGCGAGCCGTTGCCGGGAACTGGCGGCGCGTTGCGATGGACGGGCGGCGCTCAATGCGGGGTGCGAATTGCTGGAACGGCTGCATGCAGCCGAGCGCGCCTGCGAGACCGCTATTTAGCCCGGCCATCCTGGCCGGGCGCGTTTCGCCGAGCCAGGATGGCTCGGCTATGTAAGCGCTAGTAGCGCACCGACTGCCACTGGTCGGCGGTCCGCGTTTCGGGCTGCGGCGTGACGAGCGGCGAGGCCGGCATTCCCGCGCCGGCGGCCTGCAGGGCGGCGACGCGAGCGGTAATCTCCGGCTGAAAACGGTTCAAAGCGAGCGACCGCTGGTAGTTGGCCAGCGCCTGCGCGCGATCGCCCGATACTTCGCGCAAGCGACCCAGCGCGGTGAGCGCCCGGCTGTTGTGCGGGTCGATCGACAGCGCCTCGACCAACCGCGCGGTCGCCATTTGCGGATTGTTCGTCTCTTCGAGCATCCGCGCCAGTTCGATCCTGGGTTCTGCCAAGTGCGGGCTCCGCGCGGCCCAACCTTCAAGCAGCCGGAACGAGGCGTCCGTCCGCCCGGTTTCTGCGAGCAGTACGGCCAAACCTCGGTAGCACTCCGTGTGATTTGGATCGTACTCGAGACACTGGTTGTACAGTCGCTCGGCCTGCTGCAGATCGGCGGCGTTGCCGGTGAGCTTGCCGCTCTTATGCAGCGCAGCGGCGAGGTTGTAATAGCTGGTCGGCGACTTGGGGTCGTTGGCGATCGCCCGTTGGAACTGCTCGGACGCCTGCTGGTAGTTGCCGGCTTGGTACAGCCGCACGCCCTCGGAGTTGAGCGCCTGGGAGGCCATCTGGCTGCAACCGGCCGACAGCGCAACGGCCAGGGCCATCGGTGCGAGGCGGCAGCGGTGTAGCAGGGCGCACATGGCAACAGATTCCAGGACGGCAGGCTGCGGGCTATGGCGTGCTGATTTTAGGGAGCGCAGTCCACCGGGGCGGCGGAGGGTATCACCCCGGCAAAATCGGAGCAATCCGAGATTCGCCCCTCGCCTGGAAGGCTTGTTCAGACGGCGCGGCCGCACGTCCGGCAAGGTCCCGCAGGCCCTACCACCCGCACCAGCCGGCAAGATCCCGCAAACGGGACCTTTTTCCTGGCCGGTCTATTTTTCCAGGGCGGCAGGTCGATGTCTGCTAGCGTCAGCGGCGTAGACTCGCCACGCCAAACGACCTGCCCGCCCCGGGCCTTTCCCCTGCAACGGAGAAACACTTCGAATGGCCGCCAAGAAGACCGCCTCCGCCGTCCGCAAGACCGCCCAAGCCAAGAACGCCGCCCCGAAGCAGCGGACCGCCGCGACGCCTCGCTCGGCGCGCAAGGCGGGCGAAGAGACCGTGACGATCGACCGCCGCCGGACCGCCCGCCGCGAGGAAGAGCAGCAGAACGACGCCCCGGCCGCGCCGCTGGAACGCCGCGCGAAGGTCCAGCGCCGCCGGCAGATCGACCCGACGACCTGCGAGCGCGACTACTCGGTGCAGGAAGTCGAGTTCATGAACGCCATGGACGAGTACAAGCGGACCAGCGGCCGGATGTTCCCGACGTGCAGCGAGGTGCTCGAGGTGATCCGCTCGCTGGGGTACGTGCAGCTTTCGCCCGCCGGGCGTGCCATGCTGGCCGCCGACGGCGAGCTGGGCGAGGGATTCAGCGGCGAAGTGAGCGAGCCAAGCGCGACGCTCTAGGCGAGCTGAGCTTCATAGATCGCTCCAGTAGCCGCGGGCTAACAGTCCGCCGGAGCGTTGGAGTGGACGCCGTTTACCGACGCTCCGGCGGGCTGTGAGGCGCGCGGCTACTACTTACCGGTGAATATCGGCGACGATGTCGCACAGCTCGCGGGCCGAGACGTCGCTAAGCTGCTTGCCGGCGCGATCGAGGTGCTCGTTGATCTTGATCGCCGTCTCCTGCATCATGCCATGCGTTTCTTGCGAGCCGCCGGCGAGCAGAAAATTCTTGCCGCGGGTGATCCGCTTGTGACCGTCGTCGGCGTCGAACGCCAGCCCGAGCAAGGCCGCGCGCGGTTTGTCTTTTGAGCGAGGTTGGCGAGGGGCGTCCATCGTAGTTGGCGTATCGGTGGGTGGATCGTTGGCCGTGCCGTGTGCCACTGCTGGACGAGCCAGCAATGACATACGTTGCGTTTCCTACGAATCAGCTTGTGGTGCAGTTCGATGAGGCGGCGATTCGTGCTTCGCAATCCTTACGAGGGCGAAGCGGACCCCTCGGCGGACCTCGGGGTGACAGGGTTCGGAGCCGCCCCTTTAGCTCAAGCTTAGCTTATCGACGCCGGCTCCACGCCCGTAGCGCTTCGACGGCGGCCTCGCGGCTGTCCTTGGCGCCTGGCTTTTCCGGGAGTTTTGGCAGTTTCCCAGGGCCTTTCTTCTTGCCGTCCGCCTTGGCTTCCTCTTCCTCAGGCGCTTCGTCCAAGTCCTTGGTATCGCTCTCGGAGGCGGCGGCCGCGGCTTCGGCGGCTTCCTTCATCTTCTGAATGGCGTTGGTGTCGTCGATGCGAATGGTCTGCGTCTCGGTGAGCGCCGAGGCCGGACTGAGGAGCCACTTGGTGATTTCGTCGTCGTCGACAGATCCCTTGTTGGGCTCGGCGGCGCGGGCGACGGCCTCGGCGACGCTCTTCACCTCGGGCTTCTTGACGTTGCTGATGCCCGTGCTGATCGTGACCAGGAACTTGAGCGGACCGATCGTGATCTCATCGCCGCTAGTGAGTTCGGTCTCTTCGGCGATCTTCACGCCGTTGACCAGCGTGCCATTGCGGCTGCCCAGATCCTTGATGGCGACGCGCCCCTCTTCGCGGAGGATCACACAATGTTGACGGCTGATCGCGGAGCTGGCGGCGCAGAGATGGCAGCCCTGGCTGCGGCCGACGATGAACTCCGCCTTCTTGACGGCGATTTTTGCCCCCGTCTTGGCGCCTTCGAGCACTTTTAACGTGACGTCCATGGCTGCTTTCCCATCGCCGGCGCGAGGGCAATCGGACGTTACGGAGGCACGACGTAACGCCGGTGCGCGCAGGCTCTCTATCGAACGCCCCTTCATCGCGGCGCCCGAAGCCAAACCATTCGAAACCAAAACAAAGATGCGGCTTGGGTCGAAAAGTGTATCGCCGCACCCGTTCCTAGTCAGTCAGGCCCCCCACAGGCCCAACTGCGAGATTAGCACGGCTGCAAGCTGGCGGATAGCAAAATCCGGACCCACCGTTCCGCGAGAATTCTACTCCTAGTCTAGGAAGCTTTCACCCCCCTTTGGTACGGGAAATATGCGAAGATGGTTCCATTGCGGTAAACCGCGGTAGGAAGCCACGTTACGGCTAGCTTGCCGAAGGGTATCCCTACGGGACGTATCGGACACATGGGCGAGGCGGCTGCACGCCTATCGCCGCTCGGTCCATGAAGGGCGCGAATATTTTTCGTGCTGCAATCGTTGGGCAGTCTCGCGAAGCTGGCTGCGAAGCGGCTCGGTGAACAGCTTCAAGTCGAGCGCTTCGGCCAGCGGCGGCTGCAGTTTTGCCGAAAGCTGTTCCGCGGTGATGGGCTCGTCGGCGAAATCGTTGACGCCCGGCAGCTCGGGGGCGGCTGGCGAGCGATTCAACAGGATGGCGCCGTGCTGCAGGACCGCGCCGCGGCGGCGGCGCTG
>DASVCM010000031.1:0-10532 GCA_036381635.1 Lacipirellula sp. | reverse complement strand
GAAGAATCTAACGCCACGCTGATCATTCGCCACACATAAGGAGACGTCCCCATGGCGGCCCAACGACGAGACGAATCGCGTTATGAGCAAGGCGGCAGCCGCGGCCCATGGCAGGGCGGACAGCGCGAAGGCCAGCGCGACGAAGACGACTTTCCCCAGCCCGGCATGAGGGGAGGATCGGTTTACGAAGAACGGCAGGGTTACGGCCCGCCGCGACCCGGTTACAGCGCGCCGGAAGGCGGCGCCTACGAAGGATATGTCGATCCCCAATCGACCGGTCGCCGCGACTATGGCGGCGGCCCGCACGGCGGATATCCCGGGCGCGGCTTCGGCAGCGGCGGCTATGGGCAGGGCGGCGAAGAGTTGGGACCCGCCGGCGGCCCGCCGCGGTACGCTGGCGCCGGCTACGGCGCAGGCGAGCCGACTTACATGGGCTATGGCTATCAGGAAGAGCAGCACCGCGGGCCTTCACAACGTCAGGACTACGGCCCCGGCCAAGGCCAGCAGGCGTACGTCTCCTACGGCGGCTCTCGCAGATATCGTCCGGAACAACACCAGTACGGTGAGGGCCCCGAACCTTCCAGCGGCGCCTTCGGCGGGGCGGGACTCGGCGCTTACAGCGAAGGCTCCTCCGACATCGGCCGCGGCATCGCCAGCGCTTTCGGCTATGGCGAGCAGGCCGCCTATCGCCAGGCCGGCTACGGACGGCAAGGCGCGATGGCGCAACCGGGCGGCGGCTTCCGCGGCCGCGGGCCCAAGGGCTACCAGCGCTCCGACGAGCGCATCAACGACGAGGTCTGCCAGTACTTGTGCGACGACGATTACATCGATGCCTCCGACGTCGAAGTCACGGTATCCGCCGGCGAGGTAACGCTTACCGGCACGGTCCCCGATCGCCAATCACGCCGCCGCGCCGAAGACCTGGCCGAGCAAATCTCCGGCGTTCAGCACGTACAAAACAACCTCCGCGTCAACCGTCCGCGATAGTGATGCGGCCGGAAGCGACCAGCCCGCAGCGAGGAGCCCGAAGCGCTAGCAAGGGCGCGTAAAGCAAAGGGGCGGCACGCCAACCATCACGACTTCTTCTTCCGCCCGCCCTTCTTCTTCGCTGTCTTTTTTCCGCCCTTCCTGCCGGCTCGCTTCTTCTGAGCCGTCGAGCCGCCGCCCTTTTTCTTACCACCCTTTTTACTGCCCTTCTTGGCCGCCTTCTTAGCTTTCTTTTTCTTAGCCGCCGCCTTCCCGCCCTTCTTGCCGCCCTTCTTCGACGCCGACTTGTTCGATTTCTTGCCGCGTCCCGAGCCGCTCTTCTCGCCGCCGCCCGACTCCTTATTCACCGTCGCCCAAGCTTTTCGCTTCGCTGACTTCTTACTATCGCCGCGGTCCTCATACCCCTCGGCAATGTGCTCCGCTTTGCGCTTCTGCTTGTCGGTGTACTTCGATTTGTCGCCACGTGCCATGCTGACTGTCTCCCATGATTGGCCACTTGGGGCTCAGGCGACCCTCGCCGAGCATTAGCGCTTAGTAGTGCAATTGCCATACCACGCAGAAGCTTTCGGCACGCCCTTTGCCCGTTACCTGCGAACTGCCAGTAGTAGTCATCCTGCGCGCAGCGAAGGATCGAGCACGTCGGATGAGCTTCCAGATCCTTCGCTCCGCTCAGAATGACCGAACGCGGAGCCGTAACGTTGTTCGTATTTTTCTCCAACCGCCTCGGCTGCTTCGGATCGATCGCCGTGTCGCTCATCGGCTCGGCGATCCTGGCGGCGCTGATGTATTCCTGCAGCGGCGGCATGAGATAACGAACCGCACCATGCAAGGATAACAACCGTGTCCGCAGGCAAGCTTCCGAACACTGCCACGCCAGGCCGCTGGCGCCGCCGAGCCAAACCATCAGGCTCAACGAGCACCCCCTCCGATCTGTCGCCGGAATTGGAGCTACTCGCCAAATGGACTGACACGGCCTTCTACATCCCGGGACTCAATATCCGCTTCGGCCTCGACGCGATCATCGGCCTCATTCCGGGCGTCGGCGACGCCCTCACGTCCCTCGCGTCGCTCTACATCCTGAGCGCTGCGAATCGTTACAACGTCCCTCGGATCACGCTCGCCCGCATGGCGCTGAACATCCTGCTCGACACGCTCGTCGGCGCCATCCCCTTCGTCGGCGACCTGTTCGACGCCTTCTGGAAGTCGAACGCGCGGAACGTCGAACTGCTTCGCCGACACGCCGCCGCCGCGCCGGGCATGGAGAAGAACCTCCAGCGCCGCGACCGCTGGTTTGTAATCGCGGTCATCGCCGGCCTGGTCGCCCTGATGGTCGCCGCCGGCTTCGTGGCATTCTGGATCCTGAGCTGGATCATCTCAGCACTCGCGAGCGCCCTCAATTAGCGCGCCAGCAGCCGCGGGCTAACGCATGGCGATGCCTTTGCTTCCGCGCTACTTCTTGGCGCTGAACTGCTCGCGCAATTTGCGGATCGCCTCGAGTTCCGCCTGCCGCCGCTGGAGTTCAGCAAGCTTCGCCTGGGTCTCGCCCACCTTCGATTCCGCGCCGGCGGCTTCCTGTTCCTTTTGCGCATAAACTTCGGCCAAAGGAGCCAGCGCTGCCTGAGCCTCCTCCAGCTTCTTCTGGAGCTCGGCGATCTGGGCGGCAATCTCGTTGACCACCGTCTCCTGCTCGCCCATCGCCGCCTTGCTCGCGTCGCGCTCGGCCGCCTTCGCCTTCGCGGCCGTGTCGGCCGCGGCCAGTTCGTCCTTCGCCGCCGCCATGTCGGCGTTGATCTGATTGGCCGCTTCCAGCAGCGCCGCTTTCTCCTTCGCCGCAGCGGCCATCCGCTGCTCCGCGGCGCTGAGCTTCGTCGCCGCGTCATTCTCCGCTTGCGTCTTGGCGACCGCGTCCTGCTGCGCCTGCTCCAGCGCACTCTGCGCCGCGGCCACCTGCTGCTGCGCCGCCGCAAGCTGCTCCTTCGCCGCCTCGGCCGCCGCACGCAAACCGTTCACCTCCGTCTCGGTCGCCGCCAGTCTCGAGTCGATCGTCGGCGGATACGGCGTGAGCGTCGCGACGGACTCCCCCTTCTCGGCGTCGAACAGCCGCACATTCCCCCGCCAGCCCGCGGCAACCACCCGCTTGCCATCGTGCGTGAACCGTGCAGCCAACGCCAGATCATCGAGCTTGCCGACCTCGCGGATGGCCGCGCCGTCGGGCTTCCACGTCTTCACGATGCCGTCGCGACCCGACGACACGATTTGTCCGTCGCGCGCGAACTGCACGGAATTCGATCCTGGAATGTGGGCGCTCCAGCTTTTGATCTGCTTCGCCTCGGCGACGTTCCACAGCCGCACGGTATCGTCTTCGCTCGTCGAAGCGAGCACGGCGCTGTCGCCGCGCCAGGAGATCGAGGTGATCGGTTCGGTATGGCCGCGCAAGTCGCCGCGCTCGCGGCCCGTCGCGGCGTCCCACACCAACAGCCCCGCGCTGCGATCGGCCGTGGCCAACAGCTTGCCGTCGGGGCTAAACTCCAGCGCCGTCACCCAATCGGTGTGCTTGGTGATCTCATAGGCCGGCGATCCGTCGGCCACTTTGTACACGCGGACCACCTTGCGCGGCCCGCCCAGCGCGACCAGCGAATGATCGGCGCGAATATCAGCCGCGAGCACCGCGTCCAATTCATCGCCGATGGTCGTCAATCTCCGGCCGGTCTTCACGTCGAACAGGGCGACGATGCCCAGCGCCGCACTCTTGCCGCCGCCGGCCAGCAGGATGCTCCCGTCGCGGCTGAACCGCAATACATAGGGGCTTCCCTCGACGAACGGCAACACGCCCAGCAGCTCGCCCGTGTCGGTGTTGTACAGCGAGATCTGATACGCCGCGCCGATCGCCGCCACCGGCGCCCACGGACTGGTCGCGACCGCGGTGGGCGCCCCCGGTCGCGGCGGCTGAACCACCGGCTCCTTCAGCAGCCCCGTTGGCATTGCCGGCTCGCCCGCGGGCTTGTTGTCAGCCGTCGGCGTGAACGTTGCGACCGCCGATTTCGGCGCCTTCTTCGCGACCGAATCGCCCTTCTCCAGCAGCCCCCCCTCGATCCACGCCTTGATCGTATCCAGCTCCGCCTGCGGCAGCTTCGCCCCGCCCGGCGGCATCGCCGGCTCCAGTTCGTGATTGACCAAGAGCCACAAGTACGAGCTGGCCAGGTCGCCCGCGATCACTGCATCACCGCTCGCCCCGCCGGCGATCGCCGAGGCGTAGGTGTTGAGGGCCAGATCGTTCTTCTTCATATCCGGCCCGTGACACGCAAAGCAGTGCTGCCGAAAAATCGGCTGGACATGATCAACGTAGGTGACCTTCTTCGCTGCTTCGTCGCCGAAAGCGCGCATTGCGCAAAGGGTCAAAACGGCGGCAGCCAGCTCTGCGAAAGGCCACTTAGATCGTGAAAAGACTGCAATCATGGCAAAAAAGTCTAAAGTTCAGTCACCCGGCGTTCGATACAAGATGCGGGCTGCTCCGCGCTATATAGCCGGGCCATCCTGGCCCGGCGCGGATAAGGCTTCTAAGTCTGCATTGAATATCGACCACGCCCGGCCAGGATGGCCGGGCTATTTACCGAATCACCTGTTAAACAAAAACTCCCGTGAGTTCAGCACGGCCCAGAACACGTCCTGCAGTTCCTTCACTGGCTTCTTCGCGTCGCCATAGAGTTCCGCGAGCTTTGCCGCCTCCTCTTCCGTAGGCTTCCGCGACAAGCAGCGAACGTAAATCTCCTCGACCACTTCCGCCGGCGACTTCCCCGCGTCGAGCCACGTTTGCACCAGCTTCCCCTGCGCGATCTTGTTGTGCACGGCAGACCCGTTCAGCAGGTGGAGCGCCTGCGACAACGTCGGCTCGGCCGACGCCTCGCACGCGCAGACCGTGTTCCGCGGCGCTCGGCCGAAGGTCGTCAGGAAGTACGTGCTCGTCGCCCCGTCGGGAATCTGCACCGCCCGTGCGCCCAGCGGCAGCCCCGGGAACTTCTCCGGCGCTCCCGTCACGGTGCAAAGGCAATCGAGCAGCGCCTCTGCCGGAATCCGCCGCACGCGCGCGAACGCAAAATTGCGCCGATCGCTCGCGTTCGACTCATTCGGCTGCGACGACCGCTGATACGCATGGCTGTTGCAGATGTCGCGCACGAGCTGCCGCAGGTCGTACTTGTACTCGATCAGCTTGGTGCCGAGCTTCGCGTGCAGCTCCGGATTGCTCGGCGGGTTGCTGATCCTCACATCGTCGACCGGCTCGACAATGCCGACTCCCATGAAGTGGGCCCACACGCGGTTGGCAATATTCACTGCGAAGTACGGATTCTCAGGCGACGTGATCCAATCGGCGAGCACCGCCCGGCGATCCTTCCCTTTCGTATCCGGCTCGATGCCGCCCAGAAACTTCGGCTTCATCGCCCGGCCGTCGAGCAGGTGCTTCGTCTCGCCGCCGCCGCGGTTGAAGATGATCGTCTCGCGATAATCCTCGCCCGTCTTTCGCCCGATCTGCGCGAAGAACGCGGTGAACGAGTAATAGTCGTCCATCGTCCAGCGATCGAACGGATGGTTGTGGCACTGGGCGCATTGCAGCCGCATGCCGAGGAAGATTTGCGCGACGTTTTCGGCCGTCTTCTCGGTGGTCGGCTCGATCTGGTAGAAGTTCACCGCGGGGCTGGTGAACGACCCGCCGCTGGCCGAAAGCAGCGATCGCACCATCTCGTCCAGCGGCACGCCCGCGGCGATCTGCCGGGTAATCCACTGCGAGTACAAAAACATCGGCTTGTACTCGACGCGATTGGGAATCACCTTCACCATCAGCAGCTCCGACCACTTCATGGCCCACAGCTCGGCGAATTCCTTTCGCTCCAGCAGCTCGTCGACCTTGCGGGCCCGCTTGTGCGGGTCGCTGTCGATCATGAATACGTCGTACTCGTCGCGCGTCGGTAACTGACCCGTGACGTCGAGGCAGACCCGCCGCAGAAACTCCTCGTCGCTGCACACGGGGCTGGGGTTCATCCGCATCGTGCGGAGCTTGGCGCCGACCAGCTCGTCGATGTAGTTGACCGGCTTCTCTTCGCTCGGCGTGAACTTCGCATCCTTCGGCAACACGAGCACCTGGCTGCCCACGGTGTGCGTATCGAACCGCGCCATCACGAACGCCTCGCCGCGAGCGCCCGCCTTCACCAACCCGTCGGCGTCGACGGCAGCCGATGACTCGTTGTTGGTCGTGAACACCGCCAGGTTCGTCACGTCGCGCGTCGTCCCGTCGGCGAAGTGGGCCACGGCGATGAACCGCTGCGCGGCGCCCTCCCCTTCCAGCACCGCCCGCGGCGGGAAGAGCTCGACCTTCGTGCTGGCCGGCGCGTCGCGCGTGTCGTTGGGCGCCCCGGCGGCAATCCACTTCCGCAAGGTCTGTGCGTACACGCTGTCGGAGTCGAATTTCTTGCCGCCCGTGTGCGGCACGACGCCCGTGGTCTTGGTGAGCAGAAGGCTGTCGTCCGGCAGCGCGACGTTGATCCGCCGCGTCGCCTGCTCGCGCGTCAGCCGAAAGTGATCTCCCTCGGGGTCATAGCCAAACAAGCCGAGCCGGAAGCCGTCCTTCCCGCGGGCCGCCCCATGGCAGCCGCCCGCATTGCAGCCGCCGCGCAGGAATATCGGCATCACGTCGTTGCGGAAGCTGACCGCCGGATGCTCCGCCAGGCCGACGATCTTGACTTTGGCCTCGGCCGAGTGCTGCCCCCATGTCGCCTTCAGCACCGCCAGGCCATCGGCCGCCGGCAGCAGCCGCGTCCCCTCGAGCCTTGCCGCTCCTTCGACCGCCCACGTGACTTTGTCTGTCACATCCAGCGTCACGCCGTCGGCCCGCGTCGCCACCGCGACGACGCCCTGGTAATCGTCCCCGTGATCAAGCGTGATCTCCGGCGGATAGATCGCCACGCTCGCGTACTGCGCCGCCTGCGCCGCCGCTTTCGCCGCTTGCGGCTTAGCGCCTTCCGATGAAGTCTTCGCGTGTGCATGTCGCGAAGACGCAATCGAAACCGCAGCGATCAGCAACAGCGACCAACACCCCGTTCGCAACCTCATGACGCTTCACCCCCCGTACCGCCCGGCTGCCCCGCCGTGGAACTGGCGGGCAGCGGCGCCTCGATCCGCAACTGCCCGGCGCCAATCGAATGCACCACCGGCTCGCCATTCTCCATAACCGTCACCTGGCAGATGAGCTGCTTGTGATGCCCCACGCGGGCATCCGCCGCCACCGCCAGCGGGAACTTCACCTCCGTCGAGTCCTTGGTGATCTCCTGCGGCGTCGTGGTCACTCCCGGCGGCAGCCCCACCAGCTCGACCTTCGCCGCTCCATCGAACGGCGTATTCACCGTCACGCCGACGGCATAGTCGATCGACTTGCCCTGCTCCGTCGCCGCCGTCGGATAGGCCAGCGCCACATACGGCGCCGCAATCTTCAGCGTCGCGAACTCCGAAGCCGTCCGCACCGGGCCGTTCATGTCCGCTTCTGCCACCACCAGAATCTTCCAATCACGCGCCGACGCATTCCCCGCCGTCGTGAGCGGAATCACCGTCTCGGTCTTTCCCGGCTCGATCCCGATCCCCTGATGCGACGACAACCCCGGCGGGTCGTACAGCATTTTCACTGCGATTCGCCCGTCAAAACCCTCGCGCCGCTCGGCGACGACCTTCAGCTCCTTAGTGCCGCTCTGGACGATCGGCGACCTCGGCTCGACGACCGTAATCGAAAACGGCGCCGGCTCGACCACCGCCACCGCCGCCCGATCGGCAAAGTGGCTCCAGACGGGCACGTTATTTCGTCCCCGGACCAGCCACGTCTGCTGCTTGAACCGGCTGAGCACCGGCTGCGATTTGTCGACAAGCTCCGCGGTGATCGTCGTGAGCCTCCCGGAAAGCGGCGCATCGGCCGCCGCCTTCAAAAGCACAGGCACGCGGTTGTAATCGCCGGCCAGCGGCTGCACCTCCTGCGTCATCCCCGCGGGCAGCTCGCCGAAGCCGACGTTCAGCTCGCCGCCGACGTCGGCGCGATTGGCCGTCACCATCACCGCCGCCCGACCTCCCTGCGGCACGCACACTTCGGTCGCCTCGTACTGCACCCGCTCTTCCAGTACCAGATTCACCGCCGCTCGCGGCTTAGCGACCTCCAGCCGATACACATACGTCGGCCCGCCCTGCTTGAGATGATCCTCCACTTCGGCGATGTACTCGCCGTCCGCGGGAATCGTGAACCGAATGTAACTGTCCGGCTTCCCCGCATTGTCATCCGCCCCGGCCAGCCCCTTCCCCTTCGCATCGCGAATCCGCACGACGCCGTCCAGCGGCGAGCGAAGCTCGCGCGCTACCAGCGTGAAGTCGTACACCTCCCCCTTCTTGGCCGTGAAGCGGAACCGATCGACGTCACCCGCCTCGCCGATCTCGCCGCACAGCGCCGCCGGCAGCTCCGCGTTCGTCGCGTTGTCATACTTGTTGTTCGGCTCCGCCTCGAGCACGTTCGGCATATCGACGACCCGCACCGGCACGCCCGTCGGCGCCGCGCCCGACTCGTCGCTCATCACGACGCTTTGGTTCAACCGCGCCTCGACGGGCAGCGTGATCGTCTCGCTCTTCTCGCCCGCCGGATCGCCCAGCCACTTCACCTCCAGCGGCTGCCCCGCGGGCCCGCCGCCGGGAAACATCGCCGCCGGCCGCGGATACTTTCCGACATGCAATCGATACGTCGAAGCATCGTTACCGCGATAAGAAGTTTCGCGCAGCTCGATGATGTACTTGCCGTCCGCCGGCGCGAGGACGCTGCAGAACGCATCCTGCTGACAAAGCGGCGAGTCATCGGCCGCCGCAACCTCGAACCGCTGCTCATCGAGAATCGCGATCGCAGGATCAAAGAACGTCCGCCCCAGCCGCAGCCCTTCGACCTCGACCGAAATCCGCTCCCCCTGCTTCGCCTCGACCACGAAGTAGTCGACGTCCTCATTCGTGACGACGCCGTTGATCACGCACCCCAGCTCGACCGCTTGCGGCTTTGCGAAGTCATTGTTCGGTTCCGCCTCGCTAATCTCCGGCAACATCCCCACATGAAAGGTGCGAAGATTGGTCAGCCCCGACGCGGTGCGCACACGGAGCGCATGAATCCCCGGCTCGCACTCGGCCGCGATGGCGAGCGTCGCCTTCGCCTGGTTGTCATCAATCCGCTCGAGCGCCTTGACCTCAATCCCCGGCTCGTAGAACAGAATCTCCGCGGGCGCCTGCCCAATCCGCCCGCCAATCAGCGTGACCGCGACCTCGGTCCCGCGCTGCCCCCCCTGCGGCGATAGATGATCCAACCGCGGCCCCGCCGCATGAGCATTCCCAGCGATTAGACAGCCAATTAACAGCGCCGCCCGAACAAGCATGTCTCAAACTTCCCGGAGTAACCGCAGAGTTCGCAGAGTACGCAGAGCAATGAAGACCAAGAGGTTCTTTATTCCTCTCTGCGCCCTCTGCGTCCTCTGCGGTAAATGTCTTTTGAGTGCAACGTGACTAAGCCAACAGCTCTTTCCGCACCGCCCCGCCGTTGACGATCTCGATCGGCCGATCGCCCGGCGACATCAGCTCCTTCTGCCCGGCAATGCCGAGTTGATGATAAACCGTCATCGCCAGATCCTCCGGCGACACGGGCGCCTCCTCCGGCTCGCTGGCCGTCGCCCCCGACGAGCCGACGATCGCCCCGCGCTTCATCCCGCCGCCGGCCAGCACGACGCTGAAAACCTTCGACCAGTGATCGCGTCCTGCGGTGCCGTTCACCTTCGGCGTACGGCCAAACTCCGTCGACACCATCACGAGCGTCTTGTCGAGAATCCCGCGCTCGTCCAGATCGCTTACCAGCGCCGCAAACGCCTGATCGAACGCAGGCAACAGGTTCTTCACGCCCGGAAAGATCCGCACATGGTGATCCCACCCGCCGTAGGTCAGCGTCACAAACCGCACGCCCGCCTCCACCAGCCGCCGCGCGCACAGCATCCGCTGCCCCGCCTGGTTCCGGCCATAACGGTCGCGCATCTCCGGCTTCTCGGCGTCGATGTTGAACGCCTCGCGGGCCTCCGGCGAACCAATGAGATCGAACGCCCGCTCGTAGAACGTGCTCATCGCGCCGACGTTGTCCGCCGTCGTGCTCTTGGCGAACCGCTCATTCACCATTTCAAGTGCTCGCACCCGCCGCTCGAACCGCGCCTGATCCACGCCGCCCGGCAGACTGAGATCGCGCACCTTGAATCCCTTCCGCGCCGGATCGTCGCCCAGGCTGAACGGTGCGTACGACGAGCTGAGATAACCCGGGCCCGCGTACGGCGACGTGGCCGACGGAATGCACACATACGGCGGCAGCTTCTTCCGCGGACCCAGCTCATGGCTCACCACGCTCCCCATGCTCGGAAACACCAGCGCCGGATTCGGCCGGTACCCGGTGAGCATGTTGTGCTCGCCGCGCTCATGGGCCGCCTCGCCATGCGTAAGCGACCGCACCACCG
>DASVCM010000030.1:0-4060 GCA_036381635.1 Lacipirellula sp. | reverse complement strand
CGAGAAGTTTGTCGCCGATGCGGCGCGAAATGTTCTCGCACAGTCGCACCGCAACCTCGAACTGATCATCATCGATGACGCCAGCGCCGATGGTACGTGGGAAGTGCTTGCGCAACTCGCGCGAGAGGATCCGCGCGTGCGCCCCGTTAAAATGTTCGCCAACCGCGGCACCTATTGGTGCAAGAATTATGGAATGACGATTGCTCGCGGCCGATACGTTACGTTTCAGGATTCCGACGACAAGTCCGGACGCGATCGCTTAAAGTTGCAGCTTCGCGAGTTGCTCGATACCGGGTCAATTGCGTGCACTTGCAACTATGTTCGGGTTGACGCTGATGGCTCCATCGTCAGCAATCGCGGCCTGCCCGAACGCAAGGCAATCATGGCGGTCTTGTTTGACCGTGAAGAGGTGCTGCGGCGCGCCGGGTACTTCGACAGCGTGCGGACGTCGGCGGACGACGAGTTCACGCGTCGGCTGGGGATCGTCTTTGGTCAGGATCGGATCTGCCACGTTGACCGGCCGCTGTACCTCGCGACAGTCCGTGACGGATCGCTGACCAATAACGCGCGAACACGAGCGGAAATCGACGGATCATACGAATCGTCGGCGGATAAGTCGTTCCTTTCGCCTCCGCGGCGGGAGTACGTGCGTCAGTACACAGCGTGGCATGAGCGGCTCAAGGCAGGAGATGAGAGACCGCGGATTTCATTTCCGCTAATTCGTCGCCGGTTCCCGGCGCCCTCGCTGTTGTTGCCGGATCCCGCTCAGCGCGACAATTTTGTCACGATGTCGATGGCTTCCATCCCGGCCCGTGAATCACGCCTCAAGCAGGCGGTCGAGTCCATCCTACCGCAAGTTGATGTGTTGAATGTATACCTCAATGGATACTCCGCAACGCCGAAATGGCTTGATGACGAACGAATTCATGTCATTCACAGCCATGAGTATGGCGATCTGCGCGACAACGGCAAGTTTTTCTTCCTCGACGCGTTGCTGCCCGGATACCACTTTACCATTGATGACGATATCGTTTATCCGCCGGACTATGTCCCGAAGCTAATTCTGAAGATCGAGCAATATGACCGCCGCGCCATTGTAGGCGTTCATGGAGTAATCCTGGCCGATCCCATCGTGCGCTTTATGGAAGGGCGCACGGTCTACCATTTTAAGCAGGCGACTGGCCGCGACGCGTTCGTGAATCTTCTGGGCACTGGTACGACAGCCTATCACACCGATACGCTAAAGCTGTCGCTGGACAATTTTCCTCATCCTGGAATGGCCGACGTCTGGTTGGCGATTGCCGCCAAACGTCAGGGCGTTCCGATGGTCGCCGTCCAGCGACCGAAGCAATGGTTGCTTCCGCTGGCTGAGGCCGAAGAATCGAGCCTGTTCGCGGCCGCACGGCTCGACGACGAGGTGCAGACTCTAGCTATTAAGGCGGAGGGGTCGTGGGACATCAGCGCCTTGTGCGAAACGTTCCATCTCTGCCAGGAGCTGTGCAACCGCTTCACGCCGGATGAACTCGCCTCGCAAGGCGTGGATGTCGAGTCCCTTCGATTCGGAGTGACGAGCGGCGCGGCGAGTCCCTTCTTGGTCGCGAACTCGATTGGACAACCGCGATCTGCGTCCTTGGCAGTGAAGTGATTCCCATGCGCAAGCACATCGTATTCATCGGATCGCGAGCGCAGCGCCCGGGTCGCGGCGGACAAATGTGGGTCTTCCTGCAATACCTGTTGGGCTTCCGCAAGCTTGGATACGAAGTGCTGTATGTCGACGCGCTGCCGCCGGAGAGTTGCGTTGACCGGCAGGGTAACTCATGTCGCGCCGCGGAATCGTGGAATGTCGAGTACCTGACCGCTTCGATGAAACAGTATGGATTGGAAAACAATTGGACGCTGCTCAGCGAAGGCCACGATAGCTTCGGCGTCCCGCGCCGTGAGATGCTCCGTCGCGTGCGCGAGGCCGAGTGCGTCATCAACGTCATGGGTTTCCTGCGAGACCCGGACGTCTTCGATGCCGCCCAGCGACTGGTTTTCTTGGATATCGATCCCGGCTTCGGCCAGATGTGGCGGCAGCTTCAATTGGCCGACATCTTTGCCGCGCATGATTGCTTTCTGACGGTCGGCCTGAACGTCGGCGGCGAAAGTTCGCTCGTGCCGACGTGCGGCTTGAATTGGACCGCCACGCCGCCGCCGGTGGCCTTGGACTATTGGCCAGCACAGCCGCCGCGGCCCGGCTTGCCATTCACGAGCGTCTGCACATGGCGCGGCATTTTCGGCCCGATCGAATATCAAGGCCGCACTTGGGGGCTGCGGGTCCATGAGTTCCGCAAGTTCATGGAATTGCCGCTGGCGACGGGCGGTGCGTTCCAATTGGCCCTCGATGTCGACGCCCGGGACGCGCGGGACCTGAGGGCGCTTAACAGCAACGGCTGGCAGCTTGTAGATCCAAGAGACGCCGTGCAGTCGCCCCACGACTACCAGCGATACATCCAACGCTCTGGCGCCGAATTCGGCGTCGCGAAGCAGATGTACGTGGATACCCGCGGCGGCTGGATTAGCGACCGCACCGTGTGTTACCTCGCCAGCGGCAAGCCGGCGTTGGTTCAGGACACGGGCATCCGCGACAAACTCCCTACCGGCGAGGGCCTGCTCGTGTTCACCACGATGGAAGAGGCTGTCGAGGGCGTCGAGCGTATTCGCCGCGATTACGCGCTGCACGCCCGCGCGGCGCGGCGGATCGCCGAGGAGTACTTCGATTCGGACAAAGTCCTGGATCGGCTGCTGCAAAACATTGCCGCATGAAGTCACCCCATTTCGATCACCATGGCCTTAATCATTGTTAGCGGCGCCATTGCGAACAAACCCTTTAACGGGGGCGAAGCCTGGGTACGCCTCAACTGGACGCTCGGCTTCGAGCAGCTCGGGCACGAGGTGCTGTTCATCGAGCAGCTCGATGCGGGCGCCGACCTCGAAAGGCGCACGCGGTACTTCCAGGACGTAATGACCCAGTTTGGTCTGGAGCGTCGCTCGGCGCTGATCGACGCCAACGGGCGTCCTCTCTGGGGATTAGCCGAACATGAATTAACCGCCGCTGCGGATAACGCCGCCGCGCTAATCAACATCAGCGGTCACCTGACGTCGCAAGCCATCAAGGAACCGATCGGGCCAAAGGTTTACGTGGATCTCGATCCCGGCTTCACACAATTCTGGCACGAGCAGGGCAACCTCGGCGCGAAACTCGACGATCACGAGTATTACTACACCGTCGGCGAGAACATCGGCGCCGCCGACTGCCCGATCCCTACCGGGGGTCTGCCCTGGCGCCCAGTTAGGCAGCCGGTGGTCATCGACCGGTTTCCGGTCGTTGAATCCGCGGCGCCCTGGCGATTCACCACGATTGGCAGTTGGCGCGGAAGCTTCGGCCCAGTTGAGGCTGATGGCAAGACCTACGGCCAGAAGGTGCACGAGTTTCGCAAATTCGTTGAGCTGCCGCACCTGGTCCATCTTCCGTTCGAGGTTGCCCTCGATATCCATCCGACCGAGGTAAATGACCTTGCTCTCTTGCGAAACCATGGATGGCGCCTCGTTGATCCGCGGGAGGCTGCCGGCGACCCGGTAAAGTTCCGCAGCTACGTGCAACGGTCGGGCGCCGAATTCTCAGTCGCCCAGGGAATGTATGTAGAAACTAATAGCGGGTGGTTTAGCGACCGCACAGTTCGCTACCTCGCGTCCGGCAAGCCGGCGCTGGTGCAGGATACGGGTTTCTCACGAAATCTGCCCGTGGGCGAGGGAGTGCTCGCCTTCCGATCGATCGAAGAGGCCGTCGCTGGGGCTGAAGAAATTGCGCGGGGTTATCACCGTCATTGCCATGCTGCAAGGCAGATCGCGGAGCAATACTTCGACGCCAAACGGGTGCTGGGCGCCCTGCTTGAGGAGATCGGAGTCGAACCGACGCGAGCCGGCGCGCCGCCGCGCAGCGACCCGCGCATGGAGGCATTATCGTGAACGCTGCAGTTACTATCGCGACGGTCCGACGGCTCCATTGGGGTTGCGGTCG
>DASVCM010000029.1:0-2847 GCA_036381635.1 Lacipirellula sp. | reverse complement strand
TCATCTACAACTTCTTCGTCGACCAGTTCGTCGCGGGCTTAACCGGCGGCGCGGTGAAATAGCGGAAAGCCACCGGTTTCGCTGTCGCACGATCCGCCGCTTATGATTGAATAGCCAGCCATGATCTTGCGGCAGCCGGTCGTCGTCGGGGGATATCTCGCGCTCTATATCGCGTTGGAATGGATGAGCCTCATCCATCCCGCGGGCTCCCTCAGCACGCTCGGCATCACGCCATGGAATCCGCCGGCCGGCCTGAGCCTCGCCGTCCTGCTGCGCTACGGCCCGGCTTACATTCCGGCCGTCTTCGTCGCGGTCGCGGCAGCCGACGTGCTGTTTCGCGGCCTGTGGTCGTCGCCGTTGGTCACCATCGCCTCGGCCATGACGGTCGCCTTCGGCTATACGGCGGCGGCCCTGGTGCTGCGGAACCGGTTCCTGATCTCCATCCGCCTTCGCACGCACCGCGACCTGCTGGTGCTGCTCGGCGTCTCCCTCGCCGCGACGATGATGGTGGCCGTTTCCGTGGTCGCCATCTTCGCCACCGGCGGCTTGCTGCCCTGGAGCGAATTCTGGGACTTCGCGCTTCACTATTGGGTCGGCGACATGATCGGCATCGCCGGCTTCACGCCGCTCGTTCTGCTCATGATGGATCCGCAGCGCCGCGCCGCGATGGCACACGGTTTCCATCCCGTGGAATACCTGCTGCAGTTGGGCGCCATCGTCTTCGGTCTGTGGATCATCTTCGGCTGGGAGACCACGGATCACTTCGAATATTCCTACATCCTGTTCCTGCCGCTGATCTGGATCGGGCTGCGCGGCGGATTGATCGGCGCCGCCTGGGGAATCCTGGGCACGCAACTGGGTCTGGTCGCCGCCATTCAGATCAAGGGATTCGACGTCGCGGTAACCACGCAATTCCAGTTGCTCATGCTGGCGGTCGCCGTCACCGGTCTGGTGCTGGGCTCCATCGTGGATGAAGGCGCACGCGCGGAGTCGTCGCTGCGGGACAGCGAGACACGTCTGCAGACGGTGGTCGAAACGGCACCCGACGCCATTCTGACATTCGACGAGACCGGCACGATCACCTCGGCCAATCGCGCCGCAGAACGCATGTTCACGGCGGCGGGACGCTGGCTGGCGGGAGTCGGCATCCAATCGCTGCTGCCCGGCTTGAACATGGACGAGCCGGAATCGGCGACCGGCAGCGAAATGCTCGCCCGCCGCCTGGACGGCACGTCCTTCGCCGCGGAGGTCGCTGTCGGCACGGCCGAAGTCGCCGGCAGCGCGCTGTTCGTCGCCGCCGTGCGCGATATTTCGGTGCGCAAGCAGGCGGAGCTTTGGCTCAAGGAGCATGAAGCGGAATTGGCCCATGCCGCGCGCCTCACCGCGACCGGCGAAATGGCGGCGTCCCTGGCTCACGAGCTCAATCAGCCGCTCACCGCGCTCATCAGCTTCGCGCGCGCCTGTCAGGCCATCCTGCAAGAGGCCGGCGCGGACGACGAACGCTTGCGATCGGCCCGATCGCTCATCGACCAGACGGTGCAACAGGCGCTGCGCGCCGGCGAAATCATCCGCAGCACGCGGGAATTCCTGCGCCGCACCGATGCGCGCATGAGCAAGGTCGAGGTCGCCCAGATCTTCCAGGCGGTCTACGGCCTGGTGAAGGCGGAGGCCGCGCTGAACCAGGTGGGGATCGTGGTTCGCTTCGAGCCGGATACGCCGCCCGTCCTGGCGGACGCCATCCAAGTTGAACAGGTGATCCTGAATCTGATACGCAACAGCATGGAAGCCATGGTCCAGACCCCGGCCGACAGACGCGAAATCCGCTTGTCCGCGTCGCGCGACCCCGCGGAGCCCGGCTACGTGGTGTTCGCGATCCAGGACACCGGTCCCGGGATTTCCCCCGAGGTGGCGGAACGCCTGTTCAAGCCGTTCTCCACCACCAAGAGCACCGGCATGGGGCTGGGCCTGTCGATTAGCCGCTCCATCATAGAGGCCCACGGCGGTCGAATTTGGAGCGTAACGGGCGGCGCCGGGGGCGGCGCCGACATCCGCTTCACGCTGCTGAGCTATACGGAACTGAAAAGTGAGTCCTAAGCAGACGGTCTATATCGTGGATGACGATCAGGCTGTGCGCGACAGCCTGAAGGCGCTTCTCACGGTCAAAGGATATGCGCTGGAAACCTTCGAATCCGCCGAAGGCTTTCTCGCCGCCCTGTCGCCGGACGCGACGGGCTGCGCCGTTCTCGACATTCGCATGCCGGGGATGAGCGGGCTCGAACTGCAGCGGGAGCTGAAGCGCCGCAGCCTGCCGCTACCCGTCATCATCATCACTGGACACGGTGACGTGCCGCTGGCGGTTTCCGCCCTGAAGGCCGGTGCCGTCGACTTCCTCGAAAAGCCGTTCGACAGTGACGCGCTGCTCGCCAGCATCGACGAGGCGCTGCGCCGCGGCACGGCGGCCCGCTCGGTTCCGGCCTTCGACAAGGAAACGGTCGCGACGCGCGTGGCGCAGCTCACTCCGCGCGAGCGGGAAGTCATGGATCTCGTGGTCGCCGGCCACCCCAACAAGGTGATCGCCGACCGCCTCGGCATCGCCGTGCGGACGGTGGAGATCCACCGCGCCCGGGTCATGGACAAGACCGGAGCGCGAAACCTGTCGGAACTCATCCGCATGGCGATCCTCCTCGAGCAAGGCGCCTAAAAGCCGCGAACCGCACCGCGGGTGCTCCGTCACCGCTTCCGGCATGGTCAGCATCCACCGCGATCGCCGCCCATAGTGGTTTCCCACTATGCGGTTCTCCACTATTTCCGCGCCCTGAGCGGCCCCCTAGGTTCTACCAGAGGGCG
>DASVCM010000028.1:0-2230 GCA_036381635.1 Lacipirellula sp. | reverse complement strand
CGTTTCGGCGACGGCTCGCCGCTGGATCAGAATGCGACGACGGCGGCGACGCAGCTTGCCGAGGAGCTGACGTTCAACGTGCCGTGGCAGAGCGGGGACGTGGTGTACATGGACAATTGCGTGGCGATGCACGGCCGGCGGACGTTCCGCGGCACGCGCAAGGTGCTGGCTTCGCTGGCCTCGGCGCAGCGGCAGTCGTTCGCGGCCGGCAACGGCGCCGCCAGTGGGCCGCACACGGCGCGGGCCGATGTCCGGCAGGCGGCGGGGAGCTAGTGGGCGGAGCAGGTCCGTTCGAGCGCGTCGCGTCGAGGTCTTCCGAGACGTCCGGCCGCAAGTCCGCATGCCGGACCCCTCGGCAGACCCCGGGGTGACGAAACGAAGCCAACTGGTGTTCCTAACGACGCCATTTGTGTTCCCTAATAACGCAGCCTAACGGTGTTCCTTTGAAAAGGATCGTCCCATGGCCATCCAACAGAAGGTGCTGAGCGCGACGCCCGAGAATCGCGAGACGCCGCTCACCGAAGTGACGAGTTGGGTGACGCCGAACCGCTGGTTCTTCGTCCGCAGCCACTTCGAGACGCCGGCGATCGACGTCGAGCACTATCGGCTCGCGATCGACGGCTGCGTCGAGCGACCGCTCTCGCTCGCCTGGGCGGAGCTGGAGTCGATGCCGCGGCGTTCTGTGTTTTCGACGATGGAGTGCGCCGGCAACGGCCGCTCGTTTTTGGAGCCGAGAGTCGAAGGCGTGCAGTGGACGGCCGGCGCGGTGGGGCACGCCGAGTGGGCGGGCGTGCCGCTGGAGCGCGTGCTGCGACTGGCCGGCGTGAAGCCGGAGGCGCTGGAGCTGGTGTTCTACGGAGCGGATGGCGGCGCCGAAACGGGCCAGGCGGAGGCGCAGGCGTTTGCTCGCAGTCTGCCGCTGGAGAAGGCGCTGCACCCGGACACGCTGCTGGCGACCCACATGAACGGCGAGCCGCTCGAGCCGAGCCATGGTTATCCGCTACGGCTAATCGTCCCCGGGTGGTATGGCGTGGCGAGCGTGAAGTGGGTGAGCCGCATCGAGGCGGTCGCCGAGCCTTTCCGCGGGTACTTTCAGACGGTCAAATACACGGTCGAGCACACGACCGGTAGCGGCCGGCGAACCGACGTCGTCGGTCCGATGCCGGTGAAATCGGAGATCCTGCGGCCGGCCGAGGGAGAGAAGCTGGGCGTGGGCGGGAACCGGCTGTTCGGTATGGCCTGGGCGGGCGAGAGCGCCGTGGCGGCGGTGGAGATCAGCACCGACGGCGGCGAAACCTGGCAGCGGGCGCAGCTTCACGGCCCCACCGCGAAATTTTCGTGGACGCCGTGGGAGTACCTGTGGGAAGTTGCGGCGCCGGGCGCGTACTCAATTTTGGCGCGGGCCGTGGCCGAGGATGGGCAGGTGCAGCCGATGCAGCATGATCGGCGTCGCGGCGGGTATCTCATTAACTACTGCCGGCCGATCAACGTGAGCGTAGACGCGGCCAAGACAAGCGCCGACCCATTCGGCGACACGAGGTCATTGCAACAGGAGATGACGAGCATGGCCCGTGAGCGATCGAGGATGTCGCTGGACGCTGATATGGAATTGCTTAGCGGCGCGGGGATTTGAAAGGCGGGCCGCCAGTATTTGATGTTCGCGGTCCAAATCTTACTCCGGGCACGAGGCAAATTACGCATTGATGAACGATGCCACCGAAAACGCCGACGAGCGCCATTGGTACGCCGGCGTTACCCGCTACGAATGGCTGGTGCTTGTGATCGCCTGCGCGGGCTGGGTCTTTGACGTTTACGAAGGCCAGATCTTCAACATCACGCGCAATCAGATGCTGACCGATATTCTTGGCGGCTCCAGCGCGGATGTGGCCAAATACGGCGATCTGTTCCTGGGGATCTTCCTGTTGGGGGGCACCGTCGGCGGGCTGGCCGCGGGCTCGCTGGCCGATCGATTCGGCCGCCGGCCGATTATGATCGCGACGATCTTGATGTATTCGGTGTTCTCGGGGCTCACCTTTTTCGCGACCGAGCTGTGGCATGTCGCGGCGCTGCGGTTTCTGGTGGCGATGGGCGTCGGCGGCGAGTGGGCGGTGGCGGCGAGCCTGGTGTCGGAAGTATTTCCGGCCCGGGCGCGAGCGCATGCATCTGGAATCTTTCATGCCACGAGCGTCCTGGGCACCTGGATGGCGGCGCTGGCGGGTATGGCCGTCGG
>DASVCM010000027.1:0-3256 GCA_036381635.1 Lacipirellula sp. | reverse complement strand
AGGTCGGCATCGGCCCCGGTTCGATCTGCACGACGCGGGTGATTAGCGGCATTGGCGTGCCGCAGATCACGGCGGTGTACAACGCTTCGCAGGCGGCCAAGGACTCAAACACGCCGATCATCGCCGACGGCGGGATTCGCTATTCAGGAGACATTACTAAGGCCATCGCCGCGGGCGCTAGCGCCGTAATGCTGGGCGGCCTGCTGGCGGGGCTCGATGAAAGCCCCGGCGAACGGGTGCTCTACCAGGGGAGAACGTACAAAGCGTACCGCGGCATGGGTTCGCTGGGGGCCATGGTGAAGGGCTCCAGCGAGCGTTACCGGCAGGGCGGTCGCGAAGATACAAGCAATGGGAAGCTCGTTCCCGAGGGAGTTGAGGGGCGAGTTCCTTATAAGGGACCATTAAGTCCGTTTTTGTACCAGATGATTGGCGGCCTGCGGGCCGGCATGGGGTACGCGGGCGCCAAAACCATTGAGGAGTTGCGCACGGAGGCGCGATTTGTTCAAGTCTCGCCGGCCAGTGTGCGGGAGAGCCATCCGCATGACATCGCCATTACGCAGGAAGCGCCGAACTACACGGCGGAGTTCAAAGCCGCGGAGTCTAATTAGCCGCGCCGGGAGCGCAGGCGCTGCGCTCGCACTTCTCCTTTCTCCTCTTACGTCGTTGGGCGGCGAATTGCAGTGGCGTACTTCGCGCGATCAGATCGCGAAGACGCCCGCCACGGCGGATCTTCGACAAGCGGCCGTAACGCCAGATGCTGGCGTTCGCTTGGCTTCCCACGACGGACCGCGGAGCGTTGTGGTCAATCGCGACGTAGAGCGCGTCGCTCAGGGCGGCTCGCAATTCGACCCTTTTGATGAAGACGTTGCGATGCCTGAACCGGAGGCGCCTGCCGCGGAGCCGCAGTTCGATCCCTTTGAGGCGGATGACGCGGCGTCGGCGGTTGAGGACCAAGCGGCTGTTGAGGAGTTGACCGAAACTTCTACCGCAGTCGAGGAGGCGTTTGAGGAGCCGCAGATTGAGGAAGAAGTTCCCACCGCGGCCGATGAGCTTGAAGCCGCTCAAGAAGCGATTGACCGAGAGCTGATGCGTCGCGAAGTTGAGTCGGGCGCCGAGGAAGAACTGGTCGTCCCCGAGGCTGGCATGGCCGAGGAGGAGGATGCGCTGGAAGCGGAGACGGAGATGCAGGATGAGATCGTCCCGCCGGCGCAAGAGGAATTCGAAGAACAGCTCGACGAGGCGATGAGCGACGAGGAGCTGGACCTCGACCTGCAATATGGCGAAGATCTGCCCCAGCCGGAGCTGACGCCGGAGCAGATCGAGCTCCGCCGGCAGCAGCTTGAGGAGGAGCGTCGCCGGCACCTCGAAGAGTGCGAGGTGCTGTACGACGAGGTCCGACGCGACTCGATCAAGAACATCAGCCTCGACATTCGCCTGCAAGGCGTGGCCGGCGAGGATTATCCGTTCGAGTGTGAGGGCCGGAATCCGCAGTTTCAGCCGCGGAACTGGTCTCAGACCGTGTATCTGTGGAAGGCTTCGGGGCTGTGCCACAAGCCGCTCTACTTCGAGCAGGTGCAGCTTGAGCGGTACGGGCATTCTTGGGGGCCGGCGCTGCAGCCGATCATGTCGGGCGCCCACTTCTTTGGGACGATACCGATCTTGCCGTACAAGATGGGGCTGGAGACGCCGCAGGAGTGCATCTATGAGCTGGGCAACTATCGTCCCGGCAGTTGTGCTCCGTACATGATCACGCAGCCGGGCTTCACCTGGCGGGCGGCGGCGTTTGAAGCGGCGGCGGTCACGGGCGTCTCGGCGGCCGTGCCTTGATGCAGTGCGTGGTGATGGCCTCAGCCGCGAGCTAACAGCTCGCCGGAGCGCCACGGAAGACTCGGCATTTAGAGGTCGCTTTCTCGAATGGAGCGTCGCTCGTAGCGCGCCGGCGAGCTGTTAGCTCGCGGCTACTGCGGCCTCGTCGCGCGCTGTAGACTGGCGGGATGGAGTCGCCACCCGTTCTGACGCGTGAACAAGTTCGCCGCGTCGATGCGATCGCCGTTGAGCGCTACGGCATGTCGGGCCTGGTTCTGATGGAGAACGCGGGGCGCGGCGTGGTCGACGTCCTGCTGGAGATCGATCCGGCGCCCGGACCGGTGGCGATTCTCTGCGGCAAGGGGAACAACGCCGGCGACGGGTTTGTGATGGCCCGTCATCTGCAGCTCCGCGGCGTCGCGGCGAAGGTAGTTCTTCTGTTTCCGCCGGCGGAACTCGCCGGCGATGCGCGGGTGAACTACGAGATCCTTGTACGCAGTGAACTGCCGATCATTGATCTCTCGGCATCGGTGACGGCGGATTCCTTGCATCGACATGCTGGGGGCGCCGCGTGGCTGGTGGATGCGATGCTTGGCACCGGCGCGACCGGCGAACCGCGAGAACCGCTCGCCACGGCGATTCATTGGATGAATGGACATCCCGGCCGACGGCTCGCCGTCGATCTGCCCAGCGGCCTCGATTGCGACACGGGCGCTGCGGCCTCGGCCACCATTTGCGCTGACGTAACGTGTACGTTCGTCGCACTGAAGGCGGGATACCTGCAGCCGCAAGCCCGTCCCCATCTCGGCGACGTGCACGTCGTTTCCATTGGCGTGCCAGAGAGGGTGGTGCAGGAGGCAGTGGGAATTTAGAGTACGGGTAGTGAACCCGCCGGGGCCGAGACGGCCCGGCTCGCTTGGCCATGCACTACTGCGGAGCGCTTACTATGCGGAGATTCGATTATTGCGGATCAAACTGTTTCGCCTTCGTCGCCGCTTTGTTTTTCGCCAGCATGTCGGCGTCGACATTGGCGCAGTCCCCCGACCCAGAAGGTTGGATCACGCTGTTCGACGGCAAATCGCTCAAAGGGTGGCATACCAATCCCGAGAAGATTGGCCACGGCACGGGGGGCAAGTGGACTATTGAAGAAGGGGGCGTGCTGGCCGGCGAGCAGGATCCGCCCGGCTCGGGTAACGGCGGGATTTTGCTGACTGATCGGAAGTTTGGCGACTTTGAGTTGTCGCTCGAGATGAAGCCGTCGTGGGGCGTCGACTCCGGCGTATTTCTGCGCGCGAACGATAAGGGCCAGTGCATGCAGATGACCGTCGATTATTACGACGGCGGCAACATCGGTCATTTCTATGGCGAGCAGACCGGCGCCTGGGTGCCGCGGGCGTTCAGCATTAAGGGGAACGTCCGCGAGGGGCAGCTCATCAGCCTGGAGCCGATC
>DASVCM010000026.1:0-2272 GCA_036381635.1 Lacipirellula sp. | reverse complement strand
ATCCTCGGATGGCGATGGCCGTGCAGATTGCACCACAGACTGCTCACGCCGTCCAGGTAGCGGCGGCCGTGTACGTCGACCAGCCAGCACCCTTCGGCCCGCTCGATGATGAGCGGGTCGTACTCGGACATCTGGGTGAACGCGTGCCAGAAGTGGCGGCGGTCCCAGTCGGTGAGTTCAGCGGGCGTGGGCATTGGGAAAATGACAAATGACGAATGATCGGCCGCAAGCCAATGTTAGCCGTGACGCGGTAGCGGAGCGGGGGCGCTAACGCGCTCCGCTACCGCGTGGCGGCTAACACGGTGGGGGACTACCACCGCACTTCCACCGGCGCGCCGACGCCGACGCCGAGCATGATGGCGGCGCTGTCGTCGACGATGGCGATCTCGAGGCAGTCGTTCGAGCCGACCAGCGCGATGAGCGTCATCGCCGGTTGGTCGGCGTAGGCGCGGAAGATGCCGCGGGTCTCGTGCTCGTCGCAGAAGACGCCGACGGTTTCGTCGGTGGGGACCCCGGCGAGCATCTCGCGGGTGACGTTGGTGATGAGGTTGCCGAACGAATCGACCGCCGTCACCTCGCCCGTGATGCGATTTGCCACCTTCACTGCTCCAGTCCACTCCAGTGCGACAAGCTCCGACGGCGGACCGAGCGTATCGGGATCGACGCCGAGGCTCACATGGGCCGCCACGGGCGCCATGATGTCGCGACCGTGGAACGTCGGTGCCACGGGCCGCCGAAACAATCGCTCCTCGGTGATAGCACGTATCTTAGTGGGCTCGCGCCGCGCCGCCAACCGCGAGAAGAGGCCGTTGTTCGGGCCGATGTACCGCTGGCCGGCCATCTCCGCGTAAACGATTTGCCGCGAAGTGCCGACGCCGGGGTCGACGACGGCAACGTGGAGCGTGCTTGGCGGAAATAGTGGCGTGACTTCGTCGAGGACGACCGCTCCGCGGCGGATGTCTTGCGGCGGGATGGCGTGGGTGACGTCGATGATGCGCGCCTGGGGGTTGATTGTGAGGATGACGCCCTTCATCGCGGCGACGTAGGGGCTCCCTTCGCCGAAGTCGGTAGTGAGCGTGATGAGGGGGGCGTCGCTCATGGCATTTAGCCCCCGGTCACTGACCGGGGGCTAAGTGGGGCGCGTCAGGCGTCGACTTTGTTGGCGAGTTCGATGGCCAGTTCGCGGACGCGGTTGGGGTCGACGTTGGGATTTTGCTTTTTGGCCTGGCCGATGAGGGCGCCGGAGGCTTGGAGTTTGCCGGCGCGGATGTCGGCGACGGTCTTGGGGTTGGCGGCGAGCAGCGACTCGACGAGGGCGATGAGGGCCGATTCGTCGACCCGCTCGACCTTGAGTTCCGCGAGTGCAGCTTCAACGTCGCACCCCTTGGCGAGCATCTGTTGAAAAGCTTCACTCGAACGGGTGTTTGGCAGGCGGCCGTCGTTGACGGCGGTGATCATGCCCGCGAGGCGCGGCGCCGTGATGCCGAATTGGTCGATCGAGCGCTCGCTGTCTTTAAGCTCGCGCAGGACTTGCTGGGTGACCCAATTAGCGGCCGCCTTTGGGTCTTGCGAGGCGTCGGCGACGGCGAGGTAGTAGTCGACCACCCCCCTGCCCTGGTTGACCAGCACGTCGGCGTCGTAGTCGGAGAGTTGATAGGAGTCGCGAAGACGCAAGCGGAGGTTGGCCGGTAATTCACCGAGAGACTTGCGGACGAGTTCGAGTTGCTCGGCGGTCGTGGTGACGGGCGCGAGATCCGGGTCGGGGAAGTAGCGGTAGTCGCTCGATTCCTCCTTGCTGCGCTGAGCGCGAGTGACGCCGGCGGCGTCGTCCCAGCCGCGGGTTTGCTTGGGGGCGTCGCCCAGACGGCGGCCGGTTTCTTGCCACTCGCGCCATTGGCGGACCGCTTCGTAGTCGAGCGCCCGCTCGACGGCGCGGAAGCTGTTCATGTTCTTGATTTCGACGATCGGCGTGGCGATGCGCTGGCCGTCCTTGCCGATGTGCAGGTTCACGTTCGCGTCGACGCGCAGGCTCCCCTCTTGCATGTTGCAGTCGGAGACGCCGATGTAGGTGAGCAGCAGCTTGAGTTCTTGCAGATATGCTTTCGCTTCGGCGGAGCTGCGCATGTCGGGCTGCGAGACGATCTCCAACAGCGGCGTGCCGGTGCGATTGAGGTCAATCTCGCTATCGGCTTTGCCGGCAGCCTCGTCGTGGACACTTTTGCCGGCGTCTTCTTCGAGATGCGCGCGGATGAGGCCGATCTTTTTAGATTCA
>DASVCM010000025.1:0-10070 GCA_036381635.1 Lacipirellula sp. | reverse complement strand
TCGGTTTCTTTAAGTCGGCGAACGCTTTCCGGTCGTTACCAAATGTACTCGACGCCGCCATGGAAGCCGTGGTACAGCGCGTCGTCCTGCGTGAACACCAGCGCCGACGTCGGGTCCGCCGGGTTGATGTTGTTGCCGACCGTCACCAGACTGCTCATGTACAGCACGCGGTAACCGCCGCGAATCGAAAAGCTCGGCAGGATATCCGCCACCAGGTCCACCGACGTCTCGCCGGCAAACGCCACCTGATTGTCATTCGCGAACACGTTGGCGTTGGTGAAGTCCGCGTCGGGAATGCTCGTGACGTGCTGATACTCCCAGCGGTTGTTGTAAATGCCCGCCTTGCCTTCCATGCCGAGCCGCAATCCTTGCCGCAGGCAGATCCACCCGTCGCCGCCGATTTGGGCGCCAACCAGATCGTTGTCGGCCTCCCAGTTCAGATTGCTCGTGCCTCCAGCGGCGACGGCGTCAAAGTTCAACGCCTCCGTCATGCGGAGGTAGCGAAAGCCGGCGAGGTACGTTCCCGAAACTCGCGGATTGTAGCCGACCCAATACCGCCGGTAGCTCAGCTCCGTGCTTTGCAGGTCGGACTCAAGGTCGAGGGTGTAGACCGACCCTTCGCTCAATCCGTCGATGCCTCCGGCAAGCTGTCCGTATTCGTTGAACACCGACTGCAGTGAAAAATCCGCCCCCATCGGCGCCACGTCGACTGACCGGACCGTCTCATCGAAGCCCATGCTCAACAGGCCGAAGTACTTGGCTTCCAGGACCGACAACGGACCCAAGTCGAGCCGGGCCGCGAGCTCAAAGCCGTACTCTTCATCCTCGGACAACTCTTGGGGATCCAGGATGAAGTCGCCGCCCGAGGTAATCGTTCCAAGCGGCGGTACGTCTTCGAAGGCGTCTTCTCTATCGAGGACAATCGCGCCGGCGTAGATGTCGAAGTAGTGCGGCCCGCATTGGTCCGGGTAGCTGGCGCCGCCGAAGTCGGCCCCGGCGCAGTTGCCGTAGCCCGAGCCGTCGTCCGGGCACATCGCGCCGTAGGCGCCGCCATAGCCCATGGCCGGCTCGCAGTAGCTGGCCGGCATGACGATCGAGTCGCCATGGACGTTCATGAACGATCCGCCGGCCGTCGCGGCGCCTCCGCCCGCCAGCGGCGCCGCCGGCATCCCCGGCGACTGGGCGAAGCCGCCGCCGGCAGAGCCCCACACAAGCCCCGCGGCGACAAGCGCAGCCAGTGGGCGATCGAAGAGCGATTTCATCCGTACGTTCCCCCTTATGCGACGAGTGGGGTCGACCAGTCCGCTTGAGTCGTTGAGGACCGCCGGCCGCCGCGCTTGGCAAAGCGCCTGTTCGCCATGTCTGCGTAGTCGAATTAGAGCCCGCGCGTAGCCTGCCGGCCCGAAGGCCCTGCGACTCTACGGTGGCTCGGAACAACTTATCGGACTGCAAAAAGAGGAATAATCAGCTCTTCCGGCACATGCCGCAGACTTTCCCCAAAATTCCCTGCTTCGCGCAAGTGCGCCCGTAACGAGGAGCCCGAAGCGAGGAGCCCGACGCGCTAGCAAGGGCGAACAGCGGGCTCGAAAAGACCAAAGTAATTGCTGAAAATGGCCACCACCTCTGCTATTTTTGAACCCGTACAGCCGCGCCCAGAGCGCGGCGACGATCTTTGAAAACCTGACCCAACTCCATAAACCGCCACGGCGTAAGCCTTGTCGATCATCGGACGAACTGCGCGCAAGCCGTCGATAGATGTAGCAGAGGGAGAAGGTTTTGGCGCCATGTTCAATCAAGGCATAACAAAACTAGCGGCGTCCAAGCCTCGGTTTTCGCTGACTGATATCGGCTCGCGACCGAGTTTTGGGATGTTACCCCCCCATTTTTTTTCTTGAGCCTTAAACGCCAAAAATGCCAAAACCGGCGCGGCCGGCGTCAAAGCGCCTTCAAATGTTCACGCAACTCCGCCAGCTCCCGCTCAAACCCGCCGTTGAGAATCGGGAACCGGCACCATCCCTTGGGGTCGAGGCTCCGGTCGTCCACATGGAACGACGCCGCCAACCGCTCCCGCTTCCACTGACTCTGCCGCCAGAGGGTGAAGAACCGCTCGACCCACTCGCCTAACTGCCGCGGCGAGTAGTCAGGAAACTCCGGCCGCAGCGTCTCGAACACCTCGACCGGCGTTAGCTTATCGCGAATGGCCGTCCGCTCGATCGCATCGAGCAGTGGATACGGCATCAGGTCCCCCTCGTCGGTCTGCCGCTCCGACGGCGGACGAAGCTCCGCGGTGGGCGTTTGGCTATTCACCACCGCGAGCGCCGGCAGCGGACCAACGCCCAAGGGACCGGCCTGCTCCATCCACTTCAGCCACTCGAGCAGAAACGCCTTCGACGCGCCGGCGATCGGCGCCAGCCCGCCGCAGGTGTCGCCGTCCATCGTCGCGTAGCCGACGGCCGCTTCGCTGCGGTTGCTCGTCACGAGTAACAAGGCGTTGCGAAGATTGGCCAGCAGCCACGCCGCCGGCCCGCGAGCGCGGGCCTGAATGTTCTGCAGCGCCGCGTCGTCGCGGTCCCAGGTGAGCTCGCGGCCAACGGCCTCCGCGACCGTCGAGACGTAATCGTCGACGAGCTTGTCGATGTTCCAATTCAAGAACTCGGCGCCAACGGCGTTCGCAATCGTTGCGGCGGCCTCCTGAGTTGCCCGGCTGCTGTTGCGCGTTTGCTGGTAGACGCACGTTAGCAACCGGCTGACCGCTTCCTCGTCGGACTTTGCTTGAGCGAGTCCGGCAATGAGCGGCAGGCGCTTGGCAAATTCTTGCCGGCCAAGTTCAGCGACGCCCAGCTTCACCATCAGCCAGACGATCGTTGCGACGGCCGCCGAATCGGCCCCGCCGCTTAGCGACACAACCGTGCCGCCGGCGCCGCTCTTTCGTAGGTAATCGAATAGCGCGAGCGACACCGCCCGGGCGAACTCCTCTGCCTTTGGCGGTGGCGAGCTGTCCCAAGGCGCGGGCGCCGCAACAGGGCAGGGCGCCTGCGGCGACGGCAACGTGAACGGCGAACGGACCGTCTCGCCGCCGTAAGCTTGCGGCGGCAAGCTCGGCTCGCTCGACGACGCTTTCTTACGGCGAGTGGCTTCCACGTCAATATCGGCGCAGACGAGCACCTGGTCCGCAAACGTCAGCCGCGGCCCTTCGGCCAGCATCACGCCGCTGCTGGCGATGTGCGTGCCGCCGTCGAAGATGACGCGGCCCGCCTCGTTGCCCAAGAGATTCGCAAAGGCAAAGCTCACATCGAACTGCCGCGAACCCTCGAGCACCAGCCGCTGGCGAATGTCTTGCTTGCCGAACGCGAAGTGGCTCGCCGTCGGGTTCAGAAGGATGTCCGCCCCGCCCGCCGAGAGCCGCGACCCGGGCCGATCGGCCACCCACGCATCGCGGCAGATCTCGATCCCGATTCGCACGCCGCCGCAGTTGTACAGCAGATCGCCCGCCGGAACCTTGTTTCCCAGCAGCTCGATCCGCTCCACGGCGCCGGCGGGCCACTTGCGAAACCACCGCGGTTCGTAGTGCAGCCCGTCGCCGGCCAGATGCTGCTTGAGCGTTAGTCCCAGCAGCTCGCCGTTGCACACTAAAGCCGCGGCGTTATAGAGGCCGCGATTGACCATCACCGGCAGACCCAGCGCGACCGCCATTCCACGCGTCGCCGGCAGGATTTCGGCGAGCATCGCAAGCGCCGTCTTCTGCAGTCCCGGTGAAAAGAACTGGTCCTCGCAGCCGTAGCCCGTAATGCACAGTTCTGGAAGGCAGAGCACCGACGCTTCCGCTGAGCGCGCCTCGGTAATCGCAGTAAGAATGCGGTCCCGATTACCCGCCCAATCCATGGGGGTCTGGTTCAGCGCAGCGGCGGCAAGACGAAGCTTGAGCATGGTTCAAGTATACGCCGCCGCGAATGCCCAGATAGCCGCCATCGCGACCGGAACCGTCATTCTAAGCAAAGCGAAGAATCTGGTGCTGCACTTACATCTTCCGTCACATTCAGGACGTCTCGTGAACCTCTTCGCCAAGCAGCATCAGCCGCAGCGCATTGAGCGCTCGCTTCGCCGTCAGCGACTGCCGAATGGCCGGATGCGTAGCCGACGGAAACCGCAGGCGCCGCATCCGCTCCGGCGATGCAATCGATATGAAGACATGAGCGTCTTTACCGTCGACATCTGCCGGAAACGCGGCGATGCCGATGCCGTAGTCTGCTCCGCATCGCTGGCGAACCGCCTCGGCCGCCTCGGTGGCTACCCGCGAATCCTCTGCCCGTGCCAGCCCAATGTCCAACGTACCGAGAATGTATTGCAGTTGCGGCAAGCTCGTAAGCACGACGCCTCCGGCGAGGATCGACGCCGCCTGCGGAGTACGAGCCAACCATTGCGAAACCAGCCCGCCCGTGGCCCACTCAGCCACGGCCACTGTTTGCCCGCGCTCAAACAATATCCGCGCGACAATGTCTTCAAGCTCCTCCTCGCCCTCGCCGAACACGAGCGTCGAGAGCGAATGGCGAATGGTTTCGAGGGTCGGTTCCATTGCGGCATTGCACGCAGCGTCATCGACTCCGCCGGCGGTGATGCGCAGCGTGATCGTCGCCTCGCTCACGGTAATGCCAACGCTTGGCTCGCGGCCGCGGCGAATCAAATCGGGCAGCATCGCCTCAAGCTGGCTCTCGCCCACGCCGAAGCAGCGGATAGCGCGATGCCGAATGACCCGCGCCGCGCCTTGTGCTGCGAGTATCGCCGGCGCGACGCTTTCATGCCACATCGGCTTCATCTCGGCCGGCACTCCCGGAAGGGCAAAGAACCAGCACGGCGTGTTTCCCTCGCGTTCAATCCGCATCTGAACGCCTGGCGCCGTCCCATGTTCGTTGCGAACGGCGATCGCCCCTTCGGGCAGATCGGCCTGCACCTCGTTCCGTTCCGGCATCCGCCGGCCGCGGCTTGCAAACAGATTGCGAATGTGCGCGAGCGAGGCTTCATCACGCACCAGCCCGACGCCCACCGCTTGGGCCAGCGCTTCGCGCGTCAGGTCGTCAGCCGTCGGCCCCAGCCCGCCGGTCGCGACCACAACATCCGCCCGCGCGAAGGCCGTGGAGAACGTCGCCATGTTATCAGCCAGGTTGTCGCCGACGGTCGTATGAAACGCGACCTCAACGCCGATCTCCGTCAGCCGCTCGGCAAGCCACTGGCTATTGGTATCCAGCCGCTGGCCGGTGATCAGCTCGTCGCCGATGGCAATGATTTCTGCACGCATGGACATCCTCGCTTGATATCACAGCTTGTGATATCAAGTCCACAACCGCTAGTGGCCGACGAATCTAGAGAGCGGGATGGCTTCTCCAAAGTCGCAATGCACTTAATGGCCAACGCTGATGCCCCAGCTCATGCTCGGCCCGCGGTGGAAGTGATGATGCCGCCAGTGCGGCCCGCAATGCGGAGCGTAGTAGTGCTCCTGGACGATCACCGGCGCCGGCGCGGCGGCGACCATCGGCACAGGCGCCGCGGCCGGCGTCGGCGGGCTCTGCATGACCGCAATCGTATCGGCGGGCACGCCGTTCTGATGCAGATAGATGACGTCCTGCGCGGTAACCGGCCGTACCATGCCCGAGGTGCGGACATAGTTTTGAATCAGCCGCGGATCGACGCCCGCGCGGGTCATCGTGACGACTTCCTCCATCGTGGCCGCGCCCGGCGCCACCTGCCGACCAAGTTGAGCGGCGATCTCCGCGCGGTTCTGCGCCTGGATGTCGTCGAGCGCCGTGCCGACGACCGCGCCGCCGATCGCGCCGACGCCCGCGCCGATCAGTGCGCCGCCGGCCGTATTGCCGACGGCATTGCCCACCAGCGCGCCAACGCCCGCCCCACCGAGGGCGCCGATTCCCGCCCCCTTATCGGCATAGAACGGGGAATGGCAGCCAATGCTGCCGAGCGCCACAGTCAGGATCGCCGTGCAAGAGAGGCGCACAGATAATGCTTGGGTCATTGCGGTAGGCCAAGTAGCAAAGCTGGGAAGTAATTGCGCGGGGGAGCGGATGGTTGCAGTCGCCGGGAAACGGGTCAAGGTCATCCGGCTGTCAGGCCGCGCCCAGCTTGAACCCTGTCACGCCGAGGTCTGCCGAGGGGTCCGGCCTGCTCGCGGCAATTCCCGGCCAGATTGCAAGCACCCGGGATTCAGCCCGCACATCGCCCGCTTGCCATTTCTACCGACAGCCGCTTGCATCCGCCCGGCGAGCGGTTAGACTTCTAGTAACTCGCGATTTGTGGCCGCTTGCAGTCGAGCCTAACTGCTAAAGAGCCAAGCCGTTGCCCCCATGCCCGCGAGGCGTGGAGGGCGGCGGCAAACTTTAATGAGCTTGCTGCACAAGCCGCATTCGCCGAGAGCGTTTGCGGCTTTTTTCGTGTCGTTGCGCGGACTCGGGCGTCCACGCACGACGCGAGCACACACACAGCAGCATCCACCGAACATGAGCGCAATTGAAATGACGCGATCCAATGCGTCCGGCGAGAGGCCCTCGCAGCCCTCCATCCTGCCCGCCGCCGACCCACAGTTCGCGACGCTCGCGGTTCACGCCGGCGAGGCGCGGCAGAAGCCCGGCGATTCGATCACCGATCCGATCTTCTGCGCCTCGACCTACACGTTCGAGAACACCCGCGCGGTGATCGACTACATCGAGCAAGAGCAACCGCGAGAGGAATACGGCCGCTACGGCAATCCCGGCGAACGCGTCGTCGAGCGGAAGCTCGCGGCGCTCGAAGGCGGCGAAGAGGCCGTGCTCTTCTCAAGCGGCATGGCGGCGATGGTCGGCCTGCTCATGGCGAAGCTCAACGCCGGCGACGAAGTGATCTTCTTCGACGAGTGTTATCACCGCAGCCGCGAGTTCTGCACGAAGCATATGTCACGGTTCGGCGTGACCACGCGCCAGGTGAAGGCGTGTGACTACGAAGCCATGGAGGCGGCCATCACGCCCAGGACGCGGCTGCTGGTGAGCGAGTCGCCGACCAACCCGCACCTGAGCTGCGTCGACCTCGAACGCTTTGCCGAGATCGGCCGCAAGCACCGCGTCGATACGATCATCGACGCCACGCTCGCCACGCCCTACAACCTGCGGCCGATCGAAGCCGGCGTCGACTTCGTCCTCCACTCCGCGACCAAGTATCTTGGCGGCCACAACGATCTGCTGGCCGGCGTCGTCGTCGGCTCGAAGGAGAAAATGGAGTCCGTTCGCAATCTGCGGGGCATCATGGGCGCCATCAACGGTCCGCAGAATTGTTTTCTGCTGGGTCGAGGCCTCAAGACGTTCGAGTTGCGGATGCAGCGGCACAACGAGAACGGCATGATGGTCGCCGAGTTCCTCGCCAGCCATCCTCGCGTCGAGCGGGTGTACTATCCCGGCTTGCCGTCGCATCCGTATTATGAGGTCGCCCGCAAGACGATGCGAGGCTTCGGCGGACTGGTGACGTTCCTGGTGAAAGACGCCGACTGGCGCGCCACCGCCGACATCGTCGACGCCGTGCAAATCCCCAAGATCGCCCCCAGCCTGGGAGGCGTCGAGTCGCTCATCGAGCAGCCGCTGGTGATGAGTTATTACCAGCAGACGCCGGAGGCCCGCCAACAGTTCGGCATCCCCGATAACATGATTCGCATGGCCTGCGGCATCGAGAGCGCCGACGACTTGATCGCCGACCTGAGTCAGGCTCTCGATGCGACAGTTTGATCACCGAATCCAGTAAAGCAAAGTAGCCGCGGGTCAACGACCCGCCGGAGCAGCACGAATGGAGTTCCGCACCCGAGCGATTCACACCGGTAATGAACGTGACGCTCAAACCGGCGCCGTCGTGCCCCCCATCCATCTCTCCTCCACATTCGTGCAGCCAGGCGCGGGCGAGTGGGGCGAGTTCGATTACTCCCGCAGCGGCAACCCGACGCGCAAGGCGTTTGAGACCACTCTTGCCTCGCTGGAAGGCGGCGTTGGCGCTCTGGCCTTTGCCACTGGCATGGCGGCAACGCACTGCGTCGTCGCTTCGCTCAACAGCGGCGACCATGTCGTCGCCGGCGCTGATATCTACGGCGGCACCTATCGGTTGCTCCACAAGGTCGCCAACCGCGCCGGCATCAACGTCACGCTTGCCGACACCACCGATCCGAAGAGCCTGGAAGCCGCGATCACGCCGGCGACGAAGCTGGTGTGGATCGAAAGCCCCGGCAACCCGCGGATGTCGATTACCGACATCGCCGCCTGTGCCGAGATCGCCCATCGCGCCGGCGCCGTGCTGAGCGTGGACAGCACGTTCGCCACGCCTGTACTCACGCGACCGCTGGAACTCGGCGCCGACATCGTTATGCACTCGGCAACCAAGTACATTGGCGGCCACAGCGACCTGATGGGCGGCGCCCTGGTGGTTCGCGACAAGAAGCTGTTCGACGAGTTGTACTTCGTCCAGAACGCGACCGGCGCCGTCATGGGCCCACTCGAATCGTACCTCTGCTCGCGCGGACTGAAGACGCTGGAGCTGCGCGTCCGCGAGCATTGTCGCACCGCCCAGGCCCTCGCAGAGTGGCTGGCTTCCCACCGCGGCGCGGCCCGGGTACTCTACCCGGGATTGCCGAATTATCCTGGACATCAGATCGCCCGGCGGCAGATGGACGGCGCCTTCGGCGCCATGATTTCGTTCGAGCTCCGCGGCGACTTCGCAGCCGCCAAGAAGTTCGTCGAATCGACGCAGTTGTTCCAGTTGGCCGTCAGCCTGGGCGCCGCCGAGTCGCTAATCGAGCAACCCGCCTCGATGTCGCACGCCAGCTACGACGCCGCCGACCGCGCCAAGCACGGCATCGCCGACGGCCTGATTCGGCTGTCGGTCGGCCTCGAAGCATTCGACGACCTGAAGGCCGACCTCGAACAAGCCTTCATCGCCGCCGTCGGGAATAGATAGCCCGGCCATCCTGGCCGGGCGAATCGCCGAGCCAGGATGGCTCGGCTATATAAACAAGATGCCGGTCTCTGACCGGGGCTGATGGGAGGAAAGATGCAACTCGGATTTGTCACCGCCATCTTCGGCGATCTGTCATTCGAACAAGTCCTGCAGCACGCCTCCGACATCGGCTACGACTGCGTCGAAGTCATGTGCTGGCCACCGGGGGTGCGCGACCGCAAGTACGGCGGCGTTACGCACATCGACTGCACTGAGTTTACGCAGGCCCAGGCCGACGATGTGCGGGCCCTTTGCGAAAAGTACAAGGTCGGCATCTCGGCCCTCGGCTACTATCCGAACCCGCTTTCTCATGACGAAACCGAGGCCGAGATCGCCCGCGGCCATATCCGCAAGGTGATCGACGCCGCCGCGAAGCTCGACTTGCCGGGCATCAACACCTTCATCGGCGCCGACCACACGCTGCCGCTGGACGACAACCTGCAGCGTTTCGAGCAAGTGTGGCCCGAGCTGGTTCGCTACGCCGAGAACAGCAACATCCGCATCGGCATCGAGAACTGCCCGATGATGTACGCCAAGAGCTGGCCCTTCGGCTGGAACCTGGCGCGTACGCCGGCCATCTGGCGGCGGATGTTCGAGATTATCCCGTCTGCCTACTTCGGCCTGAACTACGATCCGTCGCATCTGCGGATGCAGTTGATGGACCCCATCGCACCGATCCGCGAGTTCGGTCCGCGGATCTTCCACTCGCACGCCAAGGACATGCGCGTCGACGTGGACAAGCTCGATCGGCTCGGCTCGCTCGCGCTGCCGATGGATCGTAGCACGGCGAAGATCCCCGGCCTGGGTGACGTGAATTGGGGCCTCTACATCGGCGCGCTGTCCGACGCCGGCTTTGACGGCCCGGTATGCGTCGAGGTCGAGGACAAAGCGTTCGAAGGAAGCGTCGAGCGCCGACGCAAGTCGCTGGAAATCAGCTACGGCGTCCTGCGCCCGCTGATCCCTTAGCGTCGAAAAACCCAGCCCTTATCATACTCCCAACGAACCAAGTAGCTTAGTAGCGTGGCAAAACTGCACATACAAAGAAAAAACAGTAGCATGAG
>DASVCM010000024.1:0-13094 GCA_036381635.1 Lacipirellula sp. | reverse complement strand
CGGGTGGCAGGCCTCGAGCTGCTCGGGCGACATGTAGGCCAGCGAGCCGCCGAACGTGTCTTCGGGGTTCTCATCGGCGCGGCCGCCGTTATAGCTGACGTTGAAATCGGCGAGTTTGGGCCGCGCCTCGGCGGAGAGCAGCACGTTGGCCGGTTTGATATCGCGATGCATCACGCCGCGCGAATGGGCATAGGCCAACCCGTCGGCCACCTCCGCTCCCAACCGGCAGACCACCTCTGGCCAGGAGGCGTCCTCGATCCAATCACGCGACGAAGAGCTCTCGGGGATCGGCGCGCCGCACGCGCGGAGGCGGTCGTCGATGGCGCTGAGCAGCAGCCCGCCGCTCGCCTGACCGTCGTACGAGTTCCTCGCCCGAACGACCACGTCCTGCAGCGTGCCGCCGGCCACCACCTCCATATACAGCAGCCGTGCCGGCGGCTCGTTGCACGAGCGCTGATCGTAGACCCGAACGATGTGCGGATGATCGAGCTGGGCGAGCGTCTGCGGCTCGCTGCCAGTGTGAGCGGCGACCTTCAGCGCGACCATCCGCTCCATCGAAATCTGCCGGGCGAGGAAAACCCGCGCGAAGGCGCCACTTCCCAGCGGCGTAATGAGCTGGAAGTCGTCGAGCTGGTCGCCCGGGTTGAGCGTGCTGAACGCCGCGGTGAGCGGCCGTTGCTTGGGCTGCGACGGCGATTTCTTCTCCACGATCGTATCGCCGTAATAGGTCGCCGTGGGCGAGCCGCTCAGCGCCATGCCGCCGAGCAGCCGCAGCAGCGAGTCGGCTTGCACGGGAAATCGCTCGCGGACTTCTTCCTGATAGACCGGCAGACCCGCCGTCATGCGGGCTTGCAGTTCCTCGTAAATCAGATCGACCGGCAGCTTGCCGATCGGCGACAGGACGTCGTACTGCTGAGCGTACCACTCAATGTGTTGGGGGCTGCGGTTGTGTTGCCAGCGGCGTTCGATGTCGAGCTTCGTCAATTCCACGGCCAACTGGCGAGCGGCGGCGGCGTCGAGGCCCTGAATAAATGGATCGATCCGCGGCGGGTCGGCCTCCGCGGCGAGGGCCTCGTCCCAGGCGGCTGAGAAGGCGTCGATACGCTCAGCGATGAGATCCCAAGGCAGTTCCTCGCCCTGGGAAGCTTCGCGGACTGAGCTAGAATGCGTATCGTCCATTGCCGATGGATGTGATCCCAATTAAAAGCCACCGGCTATGCCGGTGGACCGCAAAACCTACACGCCCAACGCCATACAGTCCCCCGGCGGAGCCGGGGGCTTTCAAGTAACCGGCTACCGTCACCACTCACCTACTCACCAAAAAGCCATGTCTGCCGCCGACGGTTCCCATGATACGAAACTGGTGGCCCGCATTCGATCCGGCGACGAAAAGGCGTTGGCGGAATTCGTCGAAGCGAACCGGCCGGCGCTGATGGCGTTTTTGACCAGCCGCATCGGCGCCCATCTGGCGAAAAAGACTGAGGCCGAGGACATCTTACAGGATGCCTGCCTGGAGGCGTGTCGGTCGCTCGACAAGGCGCCGCTGGAAAATTGGGATCCGCTCCACTGGCTGTTCCAGATTTGTGAACGGAAGATCATCGACGCCCATCGCCGGCACTTCGCCAGCCAGAAGCGGGACGCCTCGCGCGAAGCCTCGATTCCCGACGACAGCGAGGCCGCCGGCGGGCTGGCCAATCTGCTGGCGGCCAGCATGACCACCGCCAGCGAGGCCTTCTCGCGCGACCAACGGCAACTGCGAGTGCTGGCGGCGCTCGATACGCTCCCCGAAGAACAGCGCGAAGCGCTGCGGCTGCGGTACCTCGTGGGACTGCCGTCAAAGGAGATCGCCCAGAAACTCGGCAAGACCGACGGCGCCGTGCGGGTGATGCTCTCACGATCCCTCGGAAAGCTGCAAGAGTTGCTGGCCGAGGAGTAGCTCGAGCTGCGGAACTGCGACAACAGCCGCGGCCTAACAGCCCGCCGGAGCAGCGCGATATGGCATAGTTTCCTTGTGGGTTCACCGGCGAGCTGTTAGCTCGCGGCTACAGAAGGTTACCCGACGTCACCGAGGTCCAGCGCCTGTCCGTAGCGCGTCATCATTTGCTGCCGCAAGCGAGAATTGTCGGCATGCTTCAGCCCGGGATCGGCGGCCACCAGAAGCTGCGCTTCCCGGCGGGCTTCTCCGAGCACGTCTCGGTCTCGCTGAAGATCGGCGATCCGCAGCGGCGGCAGGCCGTGCTGCTGCGTGCCGAACAGGTCGCCGGGGCCGCGAAGGTCGACGTCGAGTTCGGCCAGGGCGAAGCCATCGGTAGAAGTTGCGAAGAGGCCAAGCCGCTCGCGGGCTTCTTCGTTGGCGTCGGCCAGCAGAATGCCGCAGTACCCGGCGCGCGTTCCGCGACCGACGCGGCCGCGGAGTTGGTGGAGTTGGGCAAGGCCGAAGCGGTCGGCGCCGGCAACAGTCATCACGCTCGCGTTGGGAACGTCGACGCCGACTTCGATGACCGTGGTACTAACCAGCACTTGCGTGTCGCCCTTGCGAAAGTCCTCCATCGCCTGCTGCTTCTCAGCCGAGGACATCCGCCCGTGCAACAAACCGAGCCGAAACGCTTCAAGCTCGCCGTTGGTAAGTTGCTCGAACGCCTGAGCGACGCTCGGCGCCGCGACGTTCTCCGACTCATCTACCAGCGGCGCCACGACGAACGCCTGTCGGCCCTCGAGCAACCGCTCGCGGACGAAGTGCCACCACCGCGGCTCCTGGTCCGGTTCCACGAGGTACGTGTTCACCGGCTGCCGGCCCTCGGGCAGCGTGCGGAGCGTCGAGAAGTCGAGGTCGCCAAACAGCGTCATGCTCAGCGTCCGCGGAATCGGCGTGGCCGTCATGACGAGATAATGGGGCGCCACGTCAGCTTGCTTCAATGCCGAACGCTGCCGCACGCCGAACTTGTGCTGCTCGTCGACTACCACCAGGCCAAGCTGCTTGAACTCGACTGTTTCCTGCACGACGGCGTGCGTGCCGATGACGAGGCCGATCTCGCCGCTGGCGGTTTGCTCCAGCAATGCGGTCCGCTCGGCTTTGGTCTGCCCGCCGGTGAGCAGCGCCCACTGCACGCGGCTCTCTTCGAGCATCCTGGCCAGCGTGTCGGCGTGCTGGCGGGCAAGAATCTCCGTCGGCGCCATGAGGGCCGCCTGCCGGCCATGGGCGACGCACACGAGCATCGCGTAGAGGGCAACGATCGTCTTGCCGCTGCCGACGTCGCCTTGCAGCAGCCGATTCATCGGGCGGTCGAGGGCAATATCAGCGCTGATCTCGGCAATCGCCGTCTCCTGACTTTCGGTCAGCTCGAACGGCAACAGCCGGCGGATGCGGGCGTCGATCTTTGCCGTGGCAGGAAGCTCAAACGCCTTTTGCCGCCGCTGTTCGCTGCGCCGAATCGACAGCGCCAATTGCAGAACGAACAGCTCTTGAAAGACGAATCGCCGGCGAGCGCGCTCCATCTCCTCACGGTTCGCAGGATGATGGATCGCGCGGACCGCCTCGACGAGCGGCATTAGCTTGTAGCGCTTGAGCAGCGGCTCCGGAAACACCTCCTCGAGGTTGTCGGCAAACTCATCGACGGTCGTCTGTACGATTCGCCGCATGTGAAACTGCGACAAACCTTCGGTGAGGGAGTACACCGGCAGCAGCTTCGTATCGAGCGGCGCCTCCTCGTCGGCCAGGAACGTCACCTGCGGGTGGGACATCTCCCACATCAGCCCGCGCATCTTCGGCGGAGCGGTGAATAGCACGTGCTGACCTTCCTGGAACCGCTCACGCATGAACGGCTGGTTGAACCAGGTCGCTCGCAGGTGTCCCGTGCCGTCGGTGATGAGCACGCCGACGCGGCTCTTGCCGAACCCGCTGGAGCTGACGGCGATCTCGCTCACCACGCCGCGAACCGACTGGAGCTGGCCCTCTTCGAGGTCGCCGATCTTTCGTTCGTCGGAAAGGTCCTGGTAATCGCGCGGGAAGTTGAAGAGCAGATGGCTCGCCGTGCGGATGCCCAGGCGCTGGAGCAACGCCGCGCGCCCGGGGCCGACGCCTTTGATGAACTCGACCGGCGTCGAGAGACGCCGCTTGGCATCGGCGGGGGAGGGCGGCGGCGGCGTTTTGGGGGCGGCGTCCACAGGCCAATTGTAACGGCCCTGATGAACCCCACTTAGCCCCCGGTCAGCGACCAGGGGCCAATTGTCTAACGCCCGCGGAGATATTTCTGGTAGGCCGCCACCGCCAGGCCGTCGACGCGGTCGTTCTCCAGGTGCCCGCTATGGCCGGCGACGCGGGTGTATTTCACCTGATGCCGAGCGAGCAGCTCATCGAGCAACCGCCAGAGATCCTCGTTCTTGATCGGCAGGAACTTGGTTCCTTCCTTCCGGCGCCAGCCGTTGGATTTCCATTTCGGCAGATACTCACTCAGCCCCTTGCCGACGTACACGCTGTCGGTGAACAGCTCGACGCGCGTTGAGCGCTTCAGCGTCGACAGCCCTTCGATCACGGCCCGCAGCTCCATGCGATTGTTGGTGGTCTCCGGCTCGGCGCCGGACTTCTCGAGCGTCTTGCCGGTCTTCGGATGCACCAGCAGAAAGGCCCAACCTCCGGGCCCAGGGTTGCCGCTGCAGGCGCCGTCGGAATAGAGCTGAACTTCGGGGGCTTGCGTCATGCGAGGTGAATCAGAATGGTTGTGTGCCACTGCTGGCTCGTCCAGCGGTGCTGAGGCGTGTACCCGGCGCCCACTACTGGGCGAGCCAGCAGTGGCGTTCCATTGTTTAGATATCTGCGCCGTCGGCGGTGTGCTTGCCATTGGAAATCGCGGCAAGCGGGTCGTCGCTGCGGGCCTTGGCGAGCTGGCGCAGCTCGTCGGCCAACGGCGACTCGATGCGATTGTGCTCCGCGACGCTCCAGGGAAGGATCACGGTGAATTCGCTTCCCTTGCCCAGCTCGCTTTCGAGAGTCACATCGCCGCCGAGCAAGCGGCACAGCTCGCGGACGATCGACAACCCGAGCCCGCTGCCGGAGTATTCGCGGGTCATCGCGTTGCCGCCGGCCAGTACGTTCGAGCCTTGCCGGAATTTTTCGAAGACAGCCACTTGTTCCGATTCGCTGATGCCGACGCCCGTGTCGGCAACGCTTAGCCGCAGGTCGCCGCGGCGGTCGCGCCGGACGGAGACGTGGATGCGACCTCCGTCCGGCGTGAACTTGATCGCGTTGGAGAGCAGGTTGTTGAGGATCTGCTCGATCTTGCCGCGGTCCTGGCGAATCGGCGGCAGGCCCGGCGCCACTTCGCAGTCGAGATCGATGTGCTTCCGCTCGCTCAACGGGCGCGCCAGGTCGCACTGCGTCATGACCACCGGGCCGATGTCGAACTCGCTGGGCCGCACTTCCATCCGGCCGCTTTCGATCTTCGCCAAGTCGAGAATGTCGTTGATCATGTCGAGCAACTGCCGCCCCGAGCGCTCGATGTTGCCGGCGTATCGCCGCTGCTTGTCGTCAAGCGATTTGCCTTTGGCCAAGAGATCGCTGAAGCCGAGAATGCTGTTCAGCGGCGTGCGCAATTCATGGCTCACGGTGGCCAGGAAGTCGCTCTTCACCTGGTTCATCTCAAACAGCCGCATATTCACCTGGGCCAGCTCGTCGATCTTTGAGTCGAGCTCGCTGTTGACGTTGCGCAGCTCGTCCTGCTGTCGCAGCAGTTGGCGAAGCATGCGGTTGAACGCGGCGCCGAGTTCCTCAAACTCGTCGCCCGTGTGGATGACGGCCCGTTGCTCGACGTCGCCGCGGCGGACCGCGTCGCTTACGTCGCGCAGGTGGGCCAGCGGCTTCACGATGACGTACCGGACGATGACGTACAGCGCGGCCATCGCGAGGAAAACGGTCACGATGCCAAGCGTGATGAGCAACGAGCGATTGGCCTCTTGGGCGTAGCGGGTTTCGGTCGTATCGAACTGGACGCGGAAGATGCCGGCCAATTCGCCAACCTTTAGATCCGGCAAATAGAGGGAGCCGGCCATGCTCTTGGTGGTATGACAGCCGATGCAATCTTTCTTGGCAAAGACCGGCTGATAATAAACATAGGAAGAAGACGGGCGCCCCGGCTGTTCACGTCCCAGATCGTGATCAGGATCGTCGAAGAGCTCGTCAATCTTCACGTCGTTAATGTTCGGCTGACGGCTCAGCTCCTGCCCCAGCGCCGTCCACTCGCGCCGCAAGCTATGCTCGAACTCCGAACGCGGCTTGTTCAACCCGTCTGGATTCTCTGGATACAACACTTCCCATTTAAAGTCGCGGCTGCGAAACAAGTCGATCAAGTCATCATCGACTTCCTGTAACTCCGGCGCGGGCGATTCATAGAACAGGCTGTTGTGCGCTTCGAGGATCGCGGAATTGACCAACGCCTCGCTGATGAAGCGGTTCAGGTCGTAGACGATCTTGTCGGTCTGCGAACCGTACCACCAGAAGCTGCCGGAGATAAGCACCAGCAAGCAGCTTCCGAACAGAAGCCGGCACTTCCGCTCCAGATTGGTCTCGCCCAGCGCGCGTTTGAAGCTGCGGTAGCTCATGGAGGAGGCTGGATGCTAGATGCTGGATGCTGGATACCGGACGCTGGATGCTTGCATTGTAAAGGGCGCTTTCGCTGGGGTCCAAGAGCAGTGTAGGCTTCTTGCTCCGCAAGAAGCGATCATCTTGCGGAGCAAGATGACTGCACTACTGCATATCCCACGGGTCCACGTCGACCGTGCAGTAAACGTCCTCCGGCAGCGTAAGACCCTTTTGAGCGTCAACGACGACTTCCCGCAGTTGGGCGATTTCCGGCCCTTGCAACTGCAGTTGAAACCGATGATCGCCGCGGAGGCGAGAAATCGGGGCGGCGCCGGGACCGAGAACGCGAACGCTCGCAAGCTCCCGCACGGCAAACGCCTTTCGTAGCCGCTGGCCAAGATGGTTCGCGGTTTCGCGGGCAATCGCCTCGGCGGGTCCGCGCACAACAAGCCGCACCATCGCTGAAAACGGCGGGTAATGGGCGGCTTGCCGCAGGGCGAGCTCATGGGCGGCAAACTTCGAAAAGTCGTGCCGCACGGCGGCCACGATGGCTGGGTGCTCGGGGTTGAGCGTCTGCACGATCACCCGCCCGCCGCGCTTGCCGCGCCCCGTGCGGCCGGCGACCTGGGCAATGAGCTGGAACGTTCGCTCCGCGGCGCGGAAGTCCGGCAGGTGAAGCGCCGTGTCGGCATTGATTACGCCGACGAGCGTGACATTGGGGAAGTCGAGTCCCTTGGCAATCATCTGCGTCCCCAGCAGGATGTTGATCTCACCGCGATGAAACGCCGACAGCACGTCATCATGGCTGCCACGCTTGCGCATCGAGTCGACGTCCATCCGCGCGGAGCGATACTCGGGGAAGCGTACGCGGACTTCCGCTTCGAGTTTCTGCGTGCCGAGGCCGCCGTAGCGAATGGCGGGCGACTTGCAATCCGGGCAGGCCCGCGGCGGCTGCGCCTCGTAATCACAATAGTGGCAGAGGGCCACGGCCTTTTCGCGATGAAAGGTGAGCGCCAAGTCGCAGTGCTCGCACTTCAGCACATACCCGCAGGCCGGGCACTGGATGTGCGTCGAAAAGCCGCGGCGGTTGAGCAGTAGCATCACCTGCCCGCCGTCGCGAAGCGCGGCGGTCATCGCCTGATGCAGCGGCCGCGTGATCGCGCCGCCGCTGAACTTCGATTGGGCCGGATCGCGCAGATCGACGATCATCACATCCGGCAGCGGCAGATTCATCACCCGCTTCGGCAGCGAGATGCACTGGAACTCGCCCGTCTGCGTCTTGCGCCATGATTCGAGTGAAGGAGTGGCACTGCCCAGCACCAGCGGAATCCGCTCGGCCTGGGCTCGTTGCCAGGCGACGTCGCGGGCGTGATAGCGCGGGGCCGTGTCCTGCTTGAATGTCGTTTCGTGCTCTTCATCAATGACGATCAGGCCCAAATGCGGCGTGGGAGCGAAGATGGCGCTGCGGGCGCCGACGATCACCTGTACATCGCCGCGGGCGATGTTCTGCCAGTGCTGGTGCCGCTCGACGTTGGTGAGGTGGCTGTGAAGGACGGCGACCCGATCGAAGCGGGCCCGAAATCGCCGCACAGTTTGCGGGGTGAGGCTGATCTCCGGCACGAGCACGATCGCCTGCCGGCCGAAACTGGCGACATGCTCGATCGCCTGCAAATAGACTTCCGTCTTGCCGCTGCCGGTGACGCCATGGAGCAAGATGCCGGCTGGGCGTGATGCGTCGAGCGCCGCGGTAATCGTACCCAGCGCCGCCCGCTGATCCTGATTCAAAGTCAATGCTCCGGCCCCCTCCCCCTTGTGGAGAGGGCTGGAGAGGGGGTTGAAGCTGGAACCCGCGTCGCCTCCAGCTCCGGCCTGCTGAGACGAACGAAATTGCGACTTCGCCGCGGTGACCTCGACCAGGCCATGCTTGATGAGCGCCCGAATCGGCGCCAGCGAGCAACCGACCTGCTCGGCCAATTCATCCTGAGTCGGCGGCCGCTTGCTGGCGACAAGGATCTCCAGCGCCTTCCGCTGTTGCGGCGAACGAAGCTTCAATTCTGCGAATCGCTCCAGCGCGCCCGGTCTCACTCGCAGCAGTCGCACCTTGTGGACGCCGGCCATGCCGCGGACGCCTGCCGGCAGCACCGCCTCCAGCACCTGGCCCCAGGGCGAAAGATAATAATCCGCCATCCACCGTGTCAGCCGCAGCATCGCCGGCGACAAGAGCGACTGGGCGTCGATGACATTGCTAATCGACTTCAATCGCCGCGCGCTGGTCGGCTGCGTGGCGACCTCGACGCAATAGGCAATCTTCGTCCGATCGCCGCGGCCGAAAGGCACGCTCACCCGCCGCCCTGGCTCGACGAGCTGCTCCGGCCGCGCCGGATCGGCAAAGCAGTCCGGCACAAGATAGTCGTACGGCCCGCCCGGGCCGCTGGGCATGACCACCGAAGCCACGGTGCGCAGCTCTGCGGCGTCCAGTTCCCAGGGCGCCGGTTCAACGTCGAACAGGTTGCGCTGGTCCTTCGCCATCAGCGGCCCGACTCTTGGAGCTTCTCCGGCGGCACCGATCGGCGGCCAGGCGTCCCCGGCGGAACCTGCGGGGGGGCGGCTTCTTCGAGCGCTTCGTCGGCGTTCAGCTTGTCGGCCGACGGGGGAGCATCAATCTTTTCATCATTCGACGGTCCGCCAGCCGCCTCTTCCTCGGCCTGCTGCTTGCGGATCGTCTCGAAGAAGCGCTGCCGCAAGCCCTTCCACTCGTCCGCCTCCGGCCGCAGCTTCGACATCTGCTGCAGTGCCGCCACGCCCTCCTCCCACTGCTCGAGCCGCTCGCAGACCAGGGCCAGCCACAGCCAGTACTCGTACTCATTCGGCGCCAGGCGGCAGGCCTCCCGGAAGGCGTCGCGCGCTTCTTCATACCGATCGAGCAGCACCAGCAATCGGCCGCGGTGGTAATGCGGCCCCGGGTCCCCCGGGAGGAGCCGGGCGTCGCGCGCGAGCAACTTCACCTCTTCCTCGCGGAGGCGGCGAATCTCCTCTTCGCTACCGCCTGCTTCCTTCAGCTCGTCGGTCTGATCCGGATCGGCGGCCATTGCCGCGAGCATCTGGCTAAGCTCGGTGCGAAGCTGCGAGCGCTCCGGCTGCAAGCGGATAGCCGTGCGGAAATACTCGACCGCGGCGACCGTATCGCCCAGCTCGTAGCTCAGGCTGCCGAGATTGCGATTCGCTTCAGCCCGGTCGAGCTGCGCCATCTGTCCCGCGCGATACTCTTCGAGCGCGCGATCCAATACAGGACGGAGTCCGGATCGCAGCAGTTCCTGAGCGTTGGCAGCCAGCAGCGAAGCAGCCGCCAGACGCACGCTTCGCACCGGATCGTTCAGCAACTCGGCTATCTCTCGAATCAGGCTGCCGACGGCTTCGAGCGGATAGCTGCGAATCGCCGCCGCCCGCACCAGCGGGCTGGGGTCGGTTAGAGCGTCCTTCCGCATGCGGAGGCTTTCTTCGGTGTGATAGTTCTGCAGCAGCTCAACCGCCGTCGCCTTGACGATCTCCGGCGTCTCGCGGCGCCGCAATAGCCGGCGAATGAGATCGTCGCCGCCGGGCTGGCGCCGCTGGGCGGCATGGATCGCCGGAGCGAAGTGAGGATCGTCGGGCCGCTTCTCGCCGTACCACTCGACGATCCGCTCGCTCGCCCACTTGGCGTCTTCTTCGGGCTTGGTGTGACAACGATTACACACATTCGGCGTGCCAAGCTCCACCGTCAGATCGGGCCGCGGCACGCGGATGCTATGGTCGCGGCGGGCGTCGATCCCCATGTAGACCGTGGTAGGCATATGGCAGGTCACGCACTGCGTCTCAGGCGCCCCTGGCGCCGCATTCACGTGATGATGGTGCGCCGGTCCATCGTACTTGCCCGGTTGATGGCACTGGGCGCACAACCGGTTGCCGTCGTACTTCAGCTTCACCGAGTGCGGATCGTGGCAGTCCGTGCATTTGACGCCTTCGCGGAACATCCGGCTCTGCTTGAACGAGCCGTACTCGAACACCTCGTCGAGAATCTGCCCGTCCGCATGGTACAGCCCGGCCTGCAGCAGCGACGGCTCGAAGTGATCCAGGAAATTGTCGCCTGGCGTGTAGTCGGGGTGGATCATCGACCGCCGCGAATGGCACGGCGCGCAGGTGTTGAGCTGCCGTTCGTTGGAAACATTCTTCAGCGTATTCGTCAGCCCATACCGAACGTTGCGGTCCCAGAACATCGAGCGGCCGTTGGCCAGTTCCACGTGCAGGCTGCCCGGCCCGTGGCAGGCCTCGCAGCCCACGTCGTTTTCCTGGTACTCGGACTTATATGTGTTCGTCGCCAGATCGTAGTTCTTGTGATAGTCGGTGACGTGGCACTCGGCGCACATCGTGTTCCAGTTCTGCGCGAAGCCGGTCCAGTGAAATGGATCGCCCGCGGGAATCCGTTCGTCGGGCACGTCCATCGGAGCGACGTAGAACCACTCCTTCTTCTCCACGTCCCACGACACTCGCAGCACCTGAATGCGGCCGTCGGGGAACTCGACCATGTACTGCTGCAGCGGATGGACGCCGAACGTGTACTTCACCTCGTAATCGCGATACTCGCCGTCCGGTCCTTCGGCGTTGACCATGAACCGCTTGCCGTCGCGGAAGAACCGCGTCCGCTGGCCGAGGCGGTTGAACTCGGCGTCATTGAAGTCGCCGAGCACCGTTGCGTCGGTGGCGACGTCCATGGCCTGATCGTGATGCGAGCCCTTCCAGGCGGCGGCTTCCGGCTGATGGCAGCTAACGCAGCTTGCGGTGCCGACGTAATGGGCCTTCGCCAGCGCGGCCGGCGGCTCGGAAATGTACCAATCGGCAGCGGCCCACGCGGCAAACGCCATGAGAATCACCGCCAGACCAAGAGCGGGACGGCGAACGAATCCTTCGCGGCGCGGCATGGGCGTGATCGGCAGGGGCGGTGAGAGCGGCCAACAGAATGAAGGCCGCCGTTGCGGACGATGAACCTTTATTCTAGCGGGATGCTGTAGTGTAGTCTTCTCGCTCCGCGAGAAGAAAACATCTCGCCCCAGCGAAGTGGGTCCGTTTGGCGAGCCGCCATCAAGTCATTCCGAGGTCCGCCGAGGAATCTCCGGACCCCGCGGCGGACCTCGGAGCGACAGGGTTTAAAAGAACCCACTACTCGCCCCAGCGAGATGACTTCACTGGTTCAGCGGGATATCATCGATTTACGGCCAGGTAGGCCAACGTCCCGACATGACTGTCCAATCTCGGTAACTATGAATCGACCTTCGCCTCTGCGGCTTTCCGCGTTCGCTCTTTTGGCTTCCATCGTCGCTGGCAGCGTCGTCGCTACCAGCCAGCGCGTTTACGCGGAAGCAGCCGGCAAGCTGAACCTCCCTCCAGGCTTTCGGTCGGAGCTGGTCTATGCCGTACCGCTGGAGGAGCAAGGTTCGTGGGTGGCGCTTACCACGGACGACCGCGGGCGGATCATCGCGTCGGACGAGAAAGGCGGCCTGTACCGCATTCAGCCCTCGCCGATTGGCGGCGATCCGAAAGCCACGAAGGTCGAGCGACTGGCCGTAACCATCGGCATGGCCCAGGGGCTTCTCTTTCACAAGGGCCAGCTCTTCGTCATGCAGAACGGCCAAATCGGCAGCTTCGGCAGCGGCCTGTACCGATTGAGCGATTCGAACAACGACGACCAGTTCGACCGCATGGAGCAGCTTCGCGTCTTCGAAGGCCAAGGCGAGCACGGGCCGCACGCCGTCGTGCTTGGTCCCGACGGCAAGCATCTATACCTTTGCTGCGGCAACCACACCAGGCTGCCCATCTTGAGCCGGTCGCGCGTGCCGCAGGTCTGGCAGGAAGATCAACTGCTGCCGCGGATTAGCGACCCGCGCGGCCATGCCGCCACGATCCGCGCTCCTGGCGGCTGGATCGCCCGCACGGATCTCGACGGCAACAACCTTGAGCTGGTCAGCATCGGCTACCGCAACATGTACGATCTCGCCTTCAACGGCGACGGCGAACTATTCACCTACGACTCCGACATGGAATGGGACATCGGCACGCCCTGGTACCGGCCGACGCGGCTATGCCATGTCACCAGCGGCAGCGACTTCGGCTGGCGCAGCGGCAACGGCAAGTGGCCGGAGTACTTCATCGACACGCTGCCGACGGTCGCGGACTCGGGGCCGGGTTCGCCCACCGGGCTGACATTCGGCGCCGGCGCGAAGTTCCCGGGGAAGTACCAAAAGGCTTTGTTTGCCGGCGACTGGAGCTACGGCAACATCTATGCGTTCCACATCCAGCCGGAAGGTTCGTCGTATCAGTCGGAGGTAGAGCGGTTCGCCTCGGCGATGCCGCTGGGCGTGACGGACATGATCGTGCGCAAAAAGGACGGCTCGCTGTACTTCGCCGTCGGCGGGCGGAACAGCGAGTCGGCGCTATACCGGATCGTCTGGACAGGCGAAGGCGTAGAAGCCGAGGCGCGCCAGATCGT
>DASVCM010000023.1:0-5219 GCA_036381635.1 Lacipirellula sp. | reverse complement strand
AAAGCCGGTGTCCGTGGAGAAGCTCATCCATCCCTACATTGCCATCTCACGACAATCGGGAATTCCGGCCGGGGAAATCGCCAGGTCGGTCGCCGAGCAACTCCATTGGCATTTACTCGACCGAGAGGTGCTCGAATACCTCGCCCAAAACCATCAATGGTCGGAAGCTTCGTTGGAATCTGTCGATGAGCGACCGGGGTCTTGGTTTCGTGAGACGCTCGGACATTGGCTCGACCAGAGACTGGTGACGTCGGCCGAGTTTGTGCGGGCGACGGCCCATGTGTTTTTGCTGGCGGCGCAACACGAGCCGACCGTGTTTGTGGGACGCGGCGCGCAGTTCGTGTTGCCGCCAAACCGAGGTTTAGCGGTGCGGCTCATCGCGTCGAAGCGAAGCCGGATTGCCCGGCTTATGGCGGCGCAGTCGCGCGACCATGCGCAGGCGTCTCAGGTAGTCGAGAAAACTGACAGGGACCGCGCTGAATATGTGCAGACATACTTTCACCGCGACGTCGCCGACGCTCACAACTATGACCTGACAATTAATCTCGATCAGTTCTCCAGTGACGAGGCCGCGGGGATGATCGTCGCGGCTTGTAGGCTACGTTTCAACGCCGCGAATACGGCAAGCTGAAAAACGCCGGTAGATCGGAATGTACCCCGGGCAAGCGACTGATGCAGAAACCGTCTTTGCCGGCTGGATTGCAGCATACCAATCGAGTCTACTCGCTCTTCTCAATCATAGGAGTTGCTTTGCCGAGCGTCATGTGAATCTGCTGCTCGACCATGGTGCGATATTTGCCGCCTTGTGCCATGAGTTCGCCGTGCGTGCCCGTTTGAGTGACGCGGCCGTTTTCGATGACCACGATCAGGTCGGCGCCGGCGATCGTGCTGAGGCGGTGGGCGATCACGAACGTGGTCCGGCCGCGCATGAGCAGGGCGAGGCTTTGCTGGATGAGCCGTTCGCTTTCGGTGTCGAGGTTGCTGGTGGCCTCGTCGAGGATCAGCAGCTTGGGGTCAGCTAGAATCGCCCGGGCGATCGCCAGCCGCTGCCGCTGACCGCCGCTCAGCTTGACGCCGCGCTCGCCGATCACGGTTTTCATGCCGTGCGGCATGCGGTCGATGAATTCTGAGGCATGTGCCGCATCAGCGGCGGCGCGTATGTCCTCCGGTGTAGCGTCGCGGCGGGCGTAGGCGATGTTCTCGTCGATCGTTCCGTCGAACAGAAACACGTCCTGCTCGACGATGCCCAGCAGCGAGCGGAAAGATTCAACGTCGTAGTCGCGCAGGTCGCGGCCGTCGAGCAGGATGCGACCGGCCGTTGGATCGTAGAAGCGGGCGACGAGGTTGCTGAGCGTCGTCTTGCCGGCGCCGCTGGGGCCGACAAGGGCGACCGTCTGCCCGGCGGGGATGTCGAGACTCACATCGCTCAGCGCCGGCGTGCTGCCGCCGGGATAGATGAACGAGACGTCCTCGAACGTGATGCGACCTGCGATGCGGCTCTTGTCCGCCTTGATCGAATTGGGGCTATTGGGCATCTCGCGGTCTTCGCCCAACAGGTCGAGCACGCGATCCAAGCCGCTGAGGCTATTCTGAAATTGGGTGGCGCTGGAGGCGAGCGTCGCCAGCGGCTCCAACAACATGAGCAGATAGACCAGGAACATCATCAGGTCGCCGACGGTCATGTGCCCTTCGAGCACCCGCCAGCCGCCGTAGAAGAGCAGCGCGGCGCTGGCCAGCGGGATGAGGGCTTCCCAAATCAGCTCGACGACGCGCATCCACCACCAGGCGTAAAGCTCCTGGCGGGCCATCAGGTTGTTCTCGGTGGTGAAGCGAGCGGCCTCGCGCTTCTGCCGGCTGAAGGCGCGGACGATCCGCATGCCGGCGAACGACTCGGTGGCGCCGGCGTCGATCTGCTCGCGTTGCTTGCGGATGACGCGGAACTGCGGGCGGATGTTGTTGATCCACGCGCGGTGGGTGTAATAGACCGCGGGGATGAGGACGAGGGCGCCTACCAGCAGCGTCCAATCGACCCAGGCGAGGATGATCAGGCTGCCGATGAGCTGGACGATCGCTCGCCAGGGATTGAAGATCATGCCGAAGACCAGCTCGCCGACGCTCCCGCCGTCTTCGCGGAGGATCGAAGCGACGCCGCCGGAGCGGATTTCCTGCACGCGGTGAAGCGGCAGCCGTACGGCGTGCTCGAACACGCGGCGGCGGACATTGAGCTGGATCTGCTTGGTGATCTTCGTGGCGTACCAGCGTCCCCAGAGATGAATCGTGACCTTCACCAGCGACACCGCGGAAACGGCCAGCACCGTGTACAGCAGCAATTGCCGTGGGTTGGCCAGCGCAGGGAACCAGTCGAGCCACGCCTGCGGGACCGGCACGCCCCCAAGGCCGTAGTCGACGACGAACTTGGTGCCCGCCGGCGGGATGAGGCCGATGAGCGTGGCGATGGTGGCCGACGCGAGAACCCACGCCATCTGCCAGCGGTAAGGGCCGAGAAGGCGGAGAAATTGCCAGACGAGCTCGCGGGCCGAGCGGGCGCGAGTACGCGGAGGTCGGTCGTCGCCGGAGTGGTAGCCGCCGGGCGGCAAGGCGCGCCGGCGGACTTTTTCGCGATACTGTTCGAACCGCGGGCGGCTGGCCGTTGGCAAGTGGCCGTTGGCCGATGCGGCCCCGTTGGCCTGCGCCGGCGCCGCATCGTCAGAGTTCGGTTGCATGGTCTATTGTAGGCCTCTCGCTGGAGCGAGAGGCGACCTTCTCGCGGAGAAGACGACACTACTCTGCGAGAAAATGACACTACTCCGGCATCGGCAGCACGATCGACTGGTTCTCAGCGATGCGCGTCTCGCCAGCCTTGCCGTTGATGGTGTAATTCACCGTGAGCCACTTCGGCGCGGTCGGCGCCGGGTCGCCGCCGAACGCCTTGTTGAACGTAGCGCCCAGCGGAATCACCGGCAGGCCGCGAACGTGTTGTTGCAGGACATCGGTGACGTCGCGGCTGGTGCGGCCGTCGCCGTACTCGGCCTTATCGATCTTGATGTCCATCGGCTCCTGGCCGATCTTGGCAAGCAGCGACTCCGGGTCGGCGCCCTGCTCTACCAGCTTCAGGACAATCACCATGGCCGCCTTGTTCGCGGCGTCTTCGAGGCCCCGGCGTTCTCTGGCCTCGATGGCGACCTCCAAGGCGGCCGGCGTCGGACTCCGTTCCAGCACCTGGAGGGCCAGTTGCCGTTCCTCGATTCGCTCGGCGGCCTCCAGCGCTTGCTTGGCCATTTGAATTCGCTCGCCATCGGGGAGCGCGAATTGGCGGGCGATGCGGAGGAATCCGCGGAGGGAGCGGACCTGGTACTTCTCGACGGCCGGGTCTTTGGCGAGCTCGAGCAGCACTGGCGCCGCGTCCGCGGTCATCCACTCGCCCAGGACGCGCGTGCCGGCGTCTTGCAGCTTGGCGTCGCCGCTTTTGACGGTCGCGGCGATGGTCTCAAGCGCCGTCGGGCCGCCGACGGCGCCGAGTATTTCCAGCAGCGTTTGCTTCGCGGCGGGCGAGGCCTTCGGCAGCGCGGCGGCCAGCTTCGCGGCGGCGGAGTTCTGATCGGGCATCCGCACGCTCGCGGCCTTCAGCGCGCGGGCGGCGGCTTCTGCTGCTTCAGCGTCCTTGGCCGAGAGCGTCTCCGTGATGAGCACGTCGAGATCTTCCGGTCCGACCGTTTCGCCCAGCGCCGTGAGCGCGGCGCTGCGGACTGAGCGGTCATCGCTATCGAGTGACTTGACGAGCTCGTCGGTCGCTTCGACGCGCCGGCGGCCGATGACTTCGATCAGCGCGGCGAGCGCGGCGCCTTCGGTCTTTGGCAGTTGCGCGATGAGTTGCTGATCGATTTCTGACGAAGCCAATTGGGCAAGGGCCGACTTCGCCGCTTCGGCGACTTCGGCGTTCGACTCCGCCGCGATCTGTAGTAAATCGGTGACGGAAACGGCGTCCTTCGAGCGGCCGATAACGCCCAGCGCCGCGATCCGCACCTGCGGCTCGCCCCGCCTGGCGGCGGCAATGACTCCGGGCGGAGTGACGTCGGCGCGGTCGCCGATGGCGGTGAGTAGCAGCGCAGCGCGGTCGGGCTGCGAAGATGCAAGCAAGTCGGCCAGCGCCTCGGTGACTTGGGAATGCTCTAGCTCGCGGGCCGTGCTCAGGCCGAGGTTGAAGAATGTTTTGTCGGAGGACTTCAGTTGTTTGACCAGCAGGGGAATGCCATCGGCCTCGCGAGCCAGGATCGCGCCGCGGGTGGCTTCGACGATCCGTTGCTTCGGGACTTCGGCCGTGCGGACCTCGTCGTAAATCGCCGCGGCCTCGTCGGCCTTGCCCTCAGCGAGCAGTCGCTCGGCGCAGAGGATGCAGGCCTCGGCAACTTCCGAACGCGCGGCGGCGGTCGTGTTGGGCAGCGCCGCGCGGAGCGCTTTGGTAGCTTCGTCCCCGCCGATGCGACCTAGCGCGATTGCAGCGGCGGAGATGACTTCCGCCTGCGGGTGGTTGAGCCGGGGCGCCAACGGGCCCACGGCGGCGGCGCTGCGGCGGACGCCGAGCGAGTTGATAGCGCCGACCAGCAGGTTGCCTTCAAGCGACTCCGCAGCTTTCAGCAGCGCTTCGTCGGCGGCCGGGTCGGGAATGGCTTCCAGGGCGATTCGCGCCCAGGAGGCGAGTTGCTCGTCGTGGAGCAGCCTGGCGAGTTCGGGGACGGCTTGCTTTGTGCCGTGGATGGCGAGTTGCTTGCAGGCGATTGCCTTCTCGGCCTGCTCGCCGCCGCGAAGCGTCTCCAGAAGCCGGGCCTCGCCCGTCGTGTAGTCGGGGGCTTCCGGATACAGAGGCGTTGGCGCGAACTCTTGGGCGAAAGTCACGCTGGGCTGTGATGTTAATACCAGGACACTCAGGAGCGCGGTGCGCTTCAGTAGGTGGAGTGTGGGTTGCATATTCGGAACCTGGTTAGTTTGAATGGATAATCTTATTGAGAAGGTGAGCGGGTTGGAGTTGAATGTCCATTGACTGGCCGCTGAAGCGGCCAGTCCGTCGGGGCTCCGGGGGCCGGTCGGGCTATATGCGCCAGGGGGCACGGAGGGCTTCGGAGCGTAGGCGGTTGGCCTCCGCGTCGTTTACGAACTCATGCTTCACTGGGTCGTATTTCACCTTGCGATCGAGCGCCAGCGCGATGTTCGCGGCGTGGCAG
>DASVCM010000022.1:0-2537 GCA_036381635.1 Lacipirellula sp. | reverse complement strand
CACGCTGGAACCGATCACAGAATCGTGCCCGACTACGGTCCGCCCGCCGAGTACCGTGGCATTAGCGTAAATGACAACGCGATCCTCGATCGTCGGATGCCGCTTCAGCCCGCGGATAAGCTGGCCGTCCTCGTCCATCGCAAAGCTCAGCGCGCCGAGCGTCACGCCCTGGTACAGCTTCACATGCTCGCCGATATGGCACGTCTCGCCGATCACCACGCCGGTGCCGTGGTCGATGAAGAAGTACTTGCCGATCGTGGCGCCAGGGTGAATGTCGATGCCGGTGCGGCTGTGGGCCCATTCGGTCATCATCCGCGGGATGAACGGAATCGACAGCTCATGGAGCAGGTGGGCGAGCCGGTAGACGGTGATGGCCTCGAGGCCTGGATAGCTGAAGATCACCTCGGCGACGCTCTTGCACGCGGGGTCGCCATCGTACGCCGCCTGCACGTCGGTCGCCAGCACCTCGCGCAGCTCCGGCAACTGGTCGAGAAACTGCAGCGTCTTCGCCTGGCCGAGCGCTTCGAAATCCTCGGCCGTCTCACAGTCGCTGGTCGCGCCCGCCTCGTGGCGCAGCGCGCGGCCGACTTGCGTCGTCAGCCGATCGTGCAGACGATCGACGAGGTCGCCCACGTAATACTGGATATTGCCATGGTGCAGCCCCTCGCGGCGGCGATAGCCGGGGAACATGATCTCATTGAGCTCGTGAATCGCGGCGACGATCTCGTCGTACCGCGGCAGCGGGCAATGGTCGAGGTGGTTGATCTTCCCGACCTTGTCGTACGTCGCGACGATGCGCTCGGTGATATCCGGCAGTTGGTCTTTCAGGCGAAAGTCGGTCGCCATAGCGGCTCCGGTAAAGGGCTCGAAGCTATTTCTTCAAGCGATGCACGGTGGTTGCCAGTGGGTGGGTCGTCGGGCTATGCCCGCGGAGGCGCCGCTGACGCACAAGACGCAGCGGCGCAAGAAGGTCCCGCCTAGGCGGGACAAGTACAGCGGCAACAGGCGAGGGCCATCATCGAACGACGGGTCTGTAGGGGATGGCATGCAGGAGATCGGACAACCGCCGGTCCCCCAAGGTTCTCTCGGCAACCGTCCAGCAGCAAGTTTAACTATTCTACCGTCTGAAACGACCCGCGGCAGCCAGGAACGGCATAGACAGACCTGCTTGAACCCTGTCACCCCGAGGTCCGCCGAGGGGTCCGCTCATTTCCTCGCAGGACCGACGAATAATGTGCGAGCGACCGCCGCATGTCGCCAAAATACCACGCGGAAATCCGCACATGCCGCGAATCGTCAACCCGGGCCGTGTTAAGGTTCCCAATAGGGGCGCAGACGCTTTCGAAGGGCACTGTGCCTGGGGCGGAGCTTATCGTGAGCGAATTCTTCTCGAATTTTGATGCGCTGTGGACCCTTGCTGCGCTGGTGCCGCTGGCGATCGCCGCGGCGGCCTGGTCGCTGCAGTTGGCCTGCGGTTTTTGCTCGGAGGACCCCCCCGAGTTCTGGCACGCCGTGACCACCGTGGTGATCATTGCCATCGCCAACGTCATCCTGCGGTTCATTCTCTATTCGAATGACGCGGCCCACGGCATCGCGGCGGAATACTTCGCGCCGATCCTCGCCTCAAGCGCCGTGACGACCGTAAGCCTACCGACCGGCCCCTTCACGGCGCTGACGATCACCGTCGTGCAAATGGTGCTCTGCGCGATGATGTATTACGGGCTTCTCTGGCTGCAGGCGATCGTGACTTCTTCGGTCATGATGCTTTAAGCCTTCGGCTCGCGAGCATCAGCAGGGCGAACGCCAGTAGCTTCACGGCCGAAGGCTCCGGCGCGATTGCGCCGGCTGCAGCGACTGCGGAATCGCCGGCCCCGAGGGCCTGGTGCACCAGCCAGCCATCGTACTGATCGACCCGTCGGCTGCCGTCAACGTCCCCGAGGCTGCCGCCAAGGCCGCCGAGATTCCGCTGCCAGGCGAGAAAATCGGCGCCGTCGACGAACAGGTCGCCGTTCACATCGCCGGCGAGTCCCAGTTGCTCAGGCGTCGCCTCCCAGCCAATGTCCGCCATGGCCGCGTAGTCGAGCGGCGTGAATAGCCGCCGCTCCCCGGGCGCAATCTGCGGCGCTAACGACGGCGTAGCGGGCCGCTGTTGCGTGGGACTCGTGACCGTCGATCCCCAATGTTGATGATCCGCGTGTAGAGGAACGGACCCGCCGTACAGCTCGCTCGCCTGCGAACCCGCGAAGCGTCCGCTCTCCAACTGCATCACAAATGGCGTCGACGTGCCGAAACCCAACAGGTGGGCCAACTCGTGCACGGCGACGGTGTAAAAGTCAAACGAATCGCTCGGCGGCGCCGTGCGGTAATCAAAGTGCCATTTCCGCATCCCGCCGCTCGGGCCGAGCGTATCGAACCCGATGTATCCGCCCCACGGAGCGAAATCCTCGTTGCCGGCTCCCTGCCCGCGATTGACGACGTTTGCGCGAAAGCCTTCGGAGGGACTGCTCTGGAGCGGGAAGGAATAAACCCCACGCCCC
>DASVCM010000021.1:0-2975 GCA_036381635.1 Lacipirellula sp. | reverse complement strand
GGCACGGGCGGCGACTCGGCGTACACGATTGCGTGTCCGCCCGTTTCGATCACCTCGGCCGCCAGTCCCATGCCCGATAGCTGATCGCGGACCCAGCCTGCCGCGTTCTTCACCTGCGGCGCATACGCGGGATCGGCGCTCACGCTGGGGATTCGCAGCAGTTCGAATAAATCGGCCTCGAACTGCTGCCGCTGGCCGTCGATATGGGCGAGAACGTTTTGCAAGCTGGCTCTTCCGCGAGGGTTGCGAACTAGCGACTCCATTGCTGGCCGCGCCTCATGTCATTCCGAGGTCTTCCGAGGAATCTGGGCGGACCCCTCGGCGGACCTCGGGGTGACAAAGGCATGGCCCATTTTGCCGCCGAGAGAGCAACCAATATAATGCCCGGCTAGCGCCTGCACCACGGCTAGCGGCGTGGGCGTCCGACCGTAAGGAGGCAACCGAACATGTCATTTTTCACCGAAGGCGGCGACGACGACACGGTGGTCGTCGTCACCCCGAAAAAACAGCGCACGCCTGAGCGGCAGGCAAATCGCCAGCCCCGCTATAACGTCCTTCTCTGGGACAGCAACAGCCACACGTTCGAGTATGTCGAGAAAATGCTCCGCGAGCTGTTCGGCCACCAGAAGGAAGCGTGCCACGAAATCGCCAAAACGGTCGATACGGAAGGCCGGGCGATTGTGCTGACCACCACCCGAGAACACGCCGAGTTGAAGCGCGATCAAATCCACGCCTACGGGAAGGACAACCTCGAAGGAAGCAAAGGTTCTATGTGGAGCACGATCGAGCCGGTCGAGTAAGCCATTTCTATGAAACTGAAAACCGTTACGCTCGGCTGCAAGGTCAATCAGTACGAGACCGAGTACGTCCGCGAGGGGCTGCTTGGCATCGGCTATCAAGATGCGCGCGATGCGGACCCAGCCGACCTGTGCATCGTGAACACGTGCACGGTCACTTCGGAAGGCGACTCGAAAAGCCGGCAGGTGATTCGCCGGCTGGCGCGAGAGAACCCAGCGTCGAAGATCGTCGTCATGGGCTGCTATGCGACGCGAGCGCCGCAGGAAGTCGCGACACTTCCCAACGTCACCGAAGTAGTGACCGACAAGCGGGAGCTCCCGGACCTCCTCGGCCGGTTCGGCGTGACCGACGCGCCCACCGGCATCAGCGGCTTCGGCCGCCGGCATCGGGCCTATGTGAAGGTTCAGGACGGCTGCCTGCTGCGCTGCAGCTTCTGCATCATCCCCTACGTCCGGCCGCAGCTCGCTAGCCGCCCGATTGAACACATCCTGGACGAAGTCAACCGCTTGCGCCAGCGCGGCTATCGGGAAGTAGTGCTCACCGGCATCCACCTGGGCCACTACGGCGTGGAGTGGAACCGCGGTTCACATAAGAGCGAGTGGACTCGCCTCTCGCACCTTGTCCGCCGCATTGCGGAACTGCCTGGCGATTTTCGCGTGCGGCTCTCGAGCATCGAAGCGACTGAAGTAACGCGCGAGCTGATCGACGTAATGGCCGACCACCCGGACAAGGTCTGCCCGCATCTGCACATCTCGATGCAATCCGGCAGCGACAGCGTTCTGCGCCGCATGCGGCGCCGCTGGGGCGCCCGGCGATTCGTCGATCGCTGCGGCTTGCTCAAAGAGCGGCTCGATCGCCCGGCCATTACGACCGACGTCATCGTCGGATTCCCGGGCGAGACGGACGTGGAGTTCGCCGAGACGATCGACGTTTGCCGGCAGGTGGGATTCTCAAAGATCCACATGTTCCCCTTCAGCGCCCGCCGCGGCACGCCCGCGGCCGACATGCCGGGACAGATTTCCAAAACAGTGAAGCACGATCGCGGCCAAGCGCTCACGTCGATTGAGGCGGAATTGCGAGACGATTACTTCGCGTCCCTGCGCGGCATACGGCTGCGGGTTCTGTTAGAATCGACCGTGCAAGAAGCAGCCAGTTCGGCCGCTGATTCGGAGACCAGTCGCCTGGTCGGTACGTCCTGCCGGTATGCGCCGGTCGAGGTCCCGGCCGGCGGCGCTTCGCTCGGCGAATTCGCCGATATCATCGCAGGCGAATCCAACCATGGACGAATCTCCTGCGCCGCGGTCTCGCGCTAAGCGTTTTCTTTCGAGTCGTCGAATCGCGACTTTTCTGTACGTCTACGCCGGAATCATCAATCCAATCATCTGCTTTGCCTGTGCCGCCCCCTCTGGCAGTTGGATGGAGCAGCAACCATGGCAGGCCGGCGAGTCTTGGGTGTACGCCACGCTGATGCTGAAGTGGCCGGCCGTCCTGCCGTTCTATCCGATCCTGCTGTTCAGCATGACTTGCCTTGGGTTGCTGACGTGGGACTTCACTCGATTCGCCCGGTACTTCGCTGTGCGAATTGGCGTGTATGGCGGCATCGTCCTGTCGATCCTTTTCGGCAGCTTGCTGTTTGGTACGGCTCCGCAGCCCGGCCAAGCGATTGTCGCATCAGTCATGTCGTTTTTATTCATCTCGGCGGCGACAATGGCCGGCTTGATCATCCTGGCCGCCGCGCCGATCATCGGATACGCGCTGGCATCCCCGCTCGCTACGATGCTTGGCGGATGGTCGAGACTGGCCGCCGTCTTGTCGATCTCCGTTGCTGTACTGATGGCAGTGGCGCTCATCGTCACCCCGAATGAATTCGGAAATGCGATGGGCGCCGCCCTCTTTTTTGCGACCATCATTGTTCTGGGCGCCGGTCCTACGTGGTCGTTATTGGCATACGGCTGCGCCTCCCTCCAGTTGCTCATACAGCCCCGCCCAGACAAGTGGCGGTGGAAGATCACCGATGCGCTGCTGCTCACCGGTTGGATCGCCGCCGCGTTCGCGGCTTGGCGAAAGTCGATGGACATGGCCATCGCCGAGTACGCGACGCTACCCACGGAGAATCCCAATTGCTTCATTTGTACCGCGGCGGCGCAGGGCCATGTGTGGTTCGTCCGCAGCGAATC
>DASVCM010000020.1:0-11416 GCA_036381635.1 Lacipirellula sp. | reverse complement strand
TGCGGGTCGCTGTCCATGGCGATGAAGCCAATATCCGGTTTCGTCTGCTCGACGACGTCGACGAAAAACGCGTAACGCGAGCATTCCGCCTCGAGCCATACCGTCTCCAGCCCAAGGAGAACCGATTTCAGGTTCTCCCGAGTCGCGTCGTTCGGATCAACAACGGCGATTCGGAGGACGTTAGCCATAATCGAGCGGGGCGTTTCAGTCAGCGACGGTTAAGAACCCTGTCACCCTGAGGTCCGCCGAAGGGTCCGGCGCGTGTTCCAATGCCAGAAGGTTTCATGGACCTCGGCGACCGCGCGAACGTTAAAGCGAGCTTCTAGGCCGGCGCGGTTTATGTGCTAACGTACCTTATTTTTGCACGTCGTAGCCCACTGGCCCGATAAGTCCCGGCGTGCTCGTTGTGCGATTGGCCGGCACGAGCGCCGGGGTCGGGTTGTGACGGTTATTGGGGTCGCTCGGCGGCGCCGCGGCCGATTGCCACTGCAGCTCTTGGTCAACCAGCCCTGGGCGAACCGGGGCGTCTCCGTTCCCCGCTGTCCCGTCAATCGCCGCGCCTTCCGAAGGTCGCCCTTGCGACAGCGGCGTCAATCGCGGCGCCATGGCCTGCGGCTCCACCCCATAACCCGGCATCTCCATGGCGCCGTCGTATACTTCTACCGGCGCATCGGCTGGCATTGGCGTCGGCATGGGCGTCGCCTGTTGGCTTGGCAAAACGGGTCGGCCCGGCATCTGGCCATGGGCGTCGGTCGCCATCACCGACCCGCCGGCCGCCGGACCGCCGCACGGCCCAAAGCCGTTGTGGCATTCCAAGCCCGGAGCGTTGCAGCGGCACGGTTCGCTGGCGCCACACGGTCCGCAGGCCGGCACTTCGATGTGTCCCTTGCAGTACAGTTCGCTGTTGCTCGGCGACATCGTCTCCATGCCCGGGCCGCACGGCGGCACCTCGTGTGGATCCATCGCCTCGCCGAACTCGGGTGTCACGAGGATCAGCAGTTCAACCTCTTCCACTTCTTCGCGAACGCCCCGGAAGGGAAGCCCCAGGACCGGGATGTCGGCCAGGTAGGGCAGGCCGCGATTCTGGGCGTTCACGCGCGTCTGAATCAAACCGGCGATCGCCAGCGTCTGACCGGCCATCATCTCGACGCCGGTATCGACTTCGCTCACCTTGGTGCGGAAGATTTCGCCGCCGATCGGCGTGCTGTCGTCCAGCTCGCTGATCGTCGGCCGCACCTCCAGCCGAATCCGCCCGTCGCCCAGCACAATTGGCACGAAGTGGACCAGCGTGCCGAATTTCTCGGACTCGACCGTGCTGCCACTGACGCCGTTGTTCACCTGGAAGAAAATCTCGCCGCCCGAGTTGAAGCTCGCCGGCCGGCCGCTCACCGTGACCAGCGTCGGATTGGCCAGCGTCTTCACCAGATTGTTCTGCTGCAAGGCCTCCAGCACGCCGAGGAACTGCGTGTTTCCGTCAATGATGTCGAAGTTGAGCGTCGAATTCGGCGCCGTAAACGTGTTTTCCGAACGATCCAGCGCCGTGAGAACGCCTGCGGCGCCGGAAGTCAAGAAGCCGCCCGTGCCGCTCAGGTCGAAGTCGAACCCAAGCTTGCGCAGCTTCGTCCGCGACACCTCCATGACTTTCACTTTGAGCACCACCTGCTGCGCCCCGCCGACCGTCATGTTGTTGACGACCTTCGGAGCATAGTCCTCGGCGAGCGTACGAATCGTCGTGACAATCTCCGGCCGATCAACCTGGCCCTCCAGCACAAGACTGTTGGTTAGCCGGATGACCCGAATCGACGACGACGGGAACATCCGCCGCAGGTTGACCTCCAGCTCGCGCACGTCGCCGAAGATGAGCAGGTCGACCGTGTAGACCTGGCCCTTCTCGTCCCACAGGTTGATCTGCGTGACGCCCGACTTCTTGGCGGCGATCTGGATCTGGTTCTCGCTAATCGGCCGGGCCGTCACCAGCTCCGGATTGTTCACGACGATTCGCGGGATGCGCGTCCCGAGCGTGAGAATCTGGCTCGTGTTCACCGTCATCTCCAGGCGTTCGCTCGCCTTGGTGACGTTGTACACCACAGAACCAAGTTGCTGCTGAGCGCGGCAGACGCCGGGCGCGAGGCTGAAGACGAGGCTCGCCAACAGACACGAGGCGAGAATCAGCCGCCGTCCAAGGCTCGAAGTCAGGTTAACGTACATCCGTGTACACCCTTCGCTGAAGTGGGGCGCTGCGGCTACGACGCAGCTAACTCGCCCCGCACCGGCGGAACTTCACGTCCCGCCAACAAGTCCAAGTTCATCCAGGCAGATCAGTTCAAGCGTAAGTCGATCGGAAAATCCGGCGGAATCGGCTGATCAGGCGCCGCCGGCGGCAGCGGCGATTGCGTCGGCGACGAGGTCGGCGCCGTGAACGCCGGCGGCGTCGCGCCGCTGAGCTCCTTCGGGCTGATCGGTTCGCCATCGGCGTCGAACTGCACCTTCGACACCTCGTTCGGCATGATGATCGTCATCTCGAACGTCGGCTGCGGCGGCGCCGCTGGTTGCGAGGCCGCCTCGGCCGCTTGCGCCGCCGCGCCGGCGATGGCTTGCGACACCATCGACCGGATGCCGGCCAGCGGGCCGTCATTCAATCCGGTTTGTTCTTTCTCACGGCTGTTGGCCGTGCTGCGGCCGAACAGTTCGTCGAGGCTCTGCTCCGCGTCCTCGAGGATCTTGTCATCGTCGGGATTGCGAGGAATCAAGCTCACCTCGCCAAGATTCTCCGCCAGCGTAATGCGATTGGCCTGAGCCGGCGTCACGATCAGCGAGATGGTCTTCGCCACGTTGCGGCTTTCTTCGCCCTCGATTGCCTTGTCAATCGTTTGGTCGACGGCGTAGACGCGAATATTTTGCAGGAAGATCTTGGTGAACGACGTCGGAAAGCCGAGACTCTCGTTGGCCCGCACGTAAATCTGCAGGTCCACGCGGTCGCCAGGGCTCAACAGGCCGGCCGCGCTGCGGCGGGCGTCTACCGAGATCGTCTTCAGCCGCATGCCTTGGGGAACGCCCTGAATCGGATCGTTCGTCTGCCCCTTGGCCAGCAGCTTGTTGTCGAGGATCGGCTCGCCTTGATAGATGTTGCTCCGCGGGCGGCGATCCTCCAGGTCCTCCCACTTCGAGATGGCGCCGACCGGAACTTTGTCCTTCGGCCACTCCTCCAGGGCGACCATCTTGTCGGTCATCGGGTCGCCGACGTTGATATTCTGCAAGGCGACGTAAATCGGCGCGGTTTCGACCGGAGCGGGCTTGTTGTTCCCGTCCAGCACCTGGCTGATGCCAATCGAAGCGACCAGGCCGCAGCCTAGCGCAAGCGCCAATAGAACAAGCGATTTCGGACGCATCATACCCCCCTGGCATGAACGGCGCGGCAACGCCCCCAGCGACCTGCGCCGCCGCGGACTCCGCGCCTTGTCGTTTCTTTCGGCGCCCTCGTCACAACCGGTTCAATCTAAACCGCCAACTAAAGCCGCTCGCCACCGTGAGCCGCTAGCAGCGATTTCAATCCAGACGAGTCGACGACCGCTATCGGACGCTAATTGACGCCAATAAGACGACCGCAAAGAGGCACAAGAGTCGCAAAAAGGAAGGAACCGCGGATTACACGGATCTCGCAGATAAGAATCAGGAAACATGGATCTTAAACTAGTTCCAGTCTGCATCGATCCGCGACTTCCGCGCAATCCGCGGTTCATCATTCCTTTTCTGCGCCTTTTGTGCCTTTTTGCGGCTATTGATTTGCATTCGGATTCGCGGTCAGACGAGCATCCCCGACCAGGCAAAGTAGGCGATCGAGCCAATCGCGATCGGAATCCCGTACGGCAGCAGGAACATCCGCGGCTTGCGCTCGGCGGCGATCGCTGCCAGCTTCTCCGGATCCTGTACGGTGGCGAATTCGTTGAGGATGCTCCAGAACTGGTTCTTGTGCTTTTCCCACGCGCCGCGGTACATCACCATGCCGATGGCGATTACGCCGCCCACCAGCGCCGTTACGGCGAACGCATACAGCGTGACTTCGCCGCCCATCCAGGCGCCGACGCCGGCCATGAGCTTCACATCGCCGGCGCCCATGCCGCCCACGCAGTACGGCGGCAACAGCACGGCCAGGCCCACGGCGGCGCCAACCAGGCTCCACGCCAGGCCTTCCCATCCCGGATAGTTCGACATCGTGTAGCCGTAGACGCAGCCGCTCACGATCATGGGAAAGGTGAGCCAGTTCGGCACCTTCAGTTGGATGCCGTCGATGATCGCGGCGACGACCAGCGTGATCGTCACCACCCAACAGGGCCAGTTCTCGCTCATGCGCGAGGTAATTTCAGCAACGTCGAACATGTCCGCTCTTCCCCAACGTAAGCGAGTGCGCTATTAGCGCGGCATGAATAAATACGTAAAGGCCGCTGTGAAGGCCGCAAAACCGTAGCACGCCATTTGGCACGCCGCGATCAGAAGTTCTTCCGGCAGCAAAATGATCATCGTTCGGAGCTCCCAAATCGGACCGTTGACGCCGGTTTTGACGCCCGGAGCGCAGCAGCGGCCCAATGAAGCGTAGCTTATGATTCTGGCCGAAACAGGCGGCCGCGGCCTCATTTAGCCCCCGGTCAGTAACCGGGGGCTAAGTGGGGGCGAACGGCGCCAATTCGCACAAAAAAAACCTCCCGGGGCGCCATGCCCCGAGAGGTTTTGTATTCCAGACCCTGTGACTTCCTAGTAGGGCGTTATCGACGGGTCTTAGCTGCCGAGCTGGCCGGCAACGTTGTTGAACGTCGTATTGGCGTTGTTGCCGATCGAACGAATCGCCGTCAAGCAGACGATCACGATCAGCGCCAACATAACCGCGTACTCAACCGCGGTCGGGCCATCTTCCGAGACGAGGAACTGTTGCACCTTCTTCGCGAGCTTCTTCATGGGATCCTCTTCTTTCTCGAGCTCAGGCGAGTACCGCTTCAGCGGTACGGCCCGACGCCCTACTAGTTGTCGGGAGTTTTCGGTAATGGCTCCCGGTGGTTGGCTTGACCAGCGGCGCTTTAGCACGTTGCCGTGCAAAGGAGCCTGCTTAGGGTCGCCGTCGACCAAGCCGATATCTTAAAACACGCTTGTCGCGTCTCACCTTCGAACCCTCTGAGTGCTGCGCCGCTTGGTAACGACTAGCATCCCTTCGGCAGCTGGGCGGACCGCCTGGCCAACATGTGGCCCCGCGGCTCCCTGGCTTTGCGCGAGCGGCCTTACGACCGTCTTGCCTTTTCGAGGATGACGACGCAGCAGGCTCTTGGCTGGCCCCTCGACTGCGCTTTCTCCATCAAGCGTTCCGGAACCGGAACAAACGCAGAAGAGAAGTTTCGCCTGGCAAACGCCTGCTTGCGTTCACCTGGCGCCGGGGCCGCTTTCGCGTACCCGACTCCACATGAAACCTATGTCGCGTTCGGCCGCCGTCAAAAGAAAATCACGCCAGGCCCGGCCCCATTTGTCGCCGGCGCACCGGAAAAACCCGATCAACCTGAACCGATTAGGCAATTTGTAGCGAAATGGCATCGCTTTCCGCCGGCCTGGGGCCGAATGGCAACGTAAAGTTGCTCCGATGCATCGGTTGGCCGGCCCGTAAGCCGCCAGCGCCAATCGTGGAACAAGGAGCCCCCCGGAGTTTGGCTGTAACGGCCGCGGCAGCTTGCCTAGCTACGCCGCCGTCGTGCCGGAAGGACGGCAGAGCCTGCCAAAGCTCAGCCGGCGCAATCCGGCCGGCGCCACTAGTCGAGGGAAACCCTCATGGCGAAACTATCGGCGCACGTCAAACAATTGGCCGCCGCAGACCGCTGGACCTACCGCGCCTCCCGGCAGTCGGCGACTGAACCCGCAGCGTGGGCCGCCCTTGCCCTTACGGCTCACGGCCACGTCGAGGCGGCGCTGCGACCGGCTCGCTGGCTGGCTGATCTTCAGCAAGACAGCGGCGCCGTGGGAATCACAGCCAATGACCTGGCGCCCTGCTGGCCCACGAGTTTATCCCTCTGGTGCTGGGCCGCTCTGGATCGAGCCCAAGGCAGTTCCGAATTCCAACAGAACATCAGGGCGGCCGCCGAATGGTCGCTAGCCGACCGCGGCAAGTCGGCGCCGCAGTCGAGCCATATCGGCCATAACACCGAACTGGTCGGCTGGTCGTGGGCGGCCGACACCCACTCCTGGCTCGAGCCCACCTGCATGTTTGTGCTCGGACTGCGAGCGGCCGGACACGACGCCCATCCGCGCGTCCGGGAAGGCGTCCAGTTGATCGTCGATCGCCTTCTGCCCGACGGCGGCGCGAACTACGGAAACACGATCGTGCTCGGACAGCCGCTCGTACCGCACGTCCAGCCGACCGGACTGGCGATGCTCGCGCTCGGCGGCGAGCCGAGCAGCGATTCGCGCATCAGCAGATCACTCGACTACTTGCGAACGTCGATCGACCCGGAGCTTGCCTCGCCTTCGCTCGCCTTCGCCGGCCTGGGCCTTGCCGCCATGGGACGCCGCAACGCCCAGAGCGACCAGATCATCCACGACGCACTGGATGCGCCGCACGCGGCGGAGCCGCTTTCGACGTTCGAACAGGCGCTGCTGTTGTTGGCGCTCGCCCCAAACGCGGCAATGGACGGCGCAAGTGCGGAGCCGCTCGGGGAGACTTTGTGAGCGAACCCGTCCAGCATGTCGAGTCGAAGGGCCTTAGCCGCCGGGCGCTGCTCGCCGCCGGCGGCGCATCGGCGATTGGCCTCGGCGCCATATCGGCAATTGCGGCGGCGCGCCGTCGCGAGCGCGTCTTCATCGCCAGGTCTCAGCGCTACGACGGCGACTTGGCGCGGACCATCTGCGACGGTCTCCTCGCTTGCGGCTTAGCGGCCCCGCAATTTCGAGGCAAGCGCGTTCTGCTGAAGCCCAATCTTGTCGAGCCGACGCGTAAGATTCCACACATGACGACCCATCCCGCCGTGATCATCGCGGCGGCCGACGTCTTCCGCGGATTCGGCGCGTCGGTAACCGTCGGCGAGGCGCCGGGCCACGTGCGCGACACGCAAATGGCCCTGCATGAATCGGGCGTCGGCGAAGCACTGCGTGACAGCGACCTCGCCTTCGCCGACTTGAACTACCAGGAAGTCGGCTGGCGCGAGAACGCCGGCCGCTTCAGCAAGCTCCCTGGGCTGTTCCTACCGCAGAGCGTGCTGGAAGCCGACTTGGTCGTCTCGATGCCAAAGCTCAAGACCCATCACTGGGTTGGCGTCACCGCGAGCATGAAGAACCTCTACGGCGTGCTTCCCGGCATCAAGTACGGCTGGCCGAAGAACGTGCTCCATCACAACGGCATCCCCGAGACAGTCGCCGACATCGCCTGCACCGTGCCGCGCACGCTCGCCATTGTCGACGGCATCGATTGCATGGAAGGCGACGGCCCGATCCTCGGCAGTCGCAAATCCCTGGGCCTCATCCTCGTCGGCGCCAATCTAGCGGCAGTCGACGCCACGGTCGCGCGCATCATGGGGCTCGAACCGACGCGCGTCTCCTATCTCAAGCTCGCGGCGAAGCGGCTAGGCCCCCTCAACGAGCGTTTGATCGAACAACGCGGCGAGCGCTGGCAGGACGTGGCCGATCCGTTTCAGATTCTCGATCTCGAGCACTTGCAGCAGCTTCGCGCCGATCGCAGCGGTTGGCTCTTCTCGTAGGCTCTTACCGTCCCCGACGCGAAACGAGACCGCACCCGACAAGCGCCAGGCCCGCCAGCGCCGCCGAACCTGGCTCGGGTACGCCGAATCGAGTCTTTGTGATCGTAGCGCTGCTTGTCAATTCGCTTACGGCGGCCAACTGATTGTCGATCACCACATTGACCTTCGTAGCATTGCTGCCGGGCCCGTACCCCAAGCCCGCCAACAGCGCGGGAACGTCGAGCGACGTCGCCAACGACCACGGCCCGCCCGCCGGATTGGCGGCCATGTTGTGCTGCACGGAAACATGGCTCTGCGGCAGCACGATCGGAGTCACGTCGGCGCCGTTGATTTGCGTCACCGTCGCCCGCAGGCTCAGCGCCGCCAGCACGCTGGTATTGACGCCGCCGACGCCCCCAAAGGAAAAGTTGCCGCCCTCTTGCGCCGATATCGTAGCAACGCCCGCGCTCATGATCGTGTAATTGAGCTGGCCGTCGGTCACGTCTACCGACCCGGTTCCGGCGCTCGCGTTGAACGCCGGCGTCGGCGTGAAGCCTAGATCAAGCCCGACGAACGTCGGCGCCCCATACAGCGGCACAGCGTCCGTGCCCGACGATTCGGTAACGTTCAGAAACATCACCCCGGGCGGATTGCTGTTGAAATCGCCGTAGTTGATCGTGGCGGCTTGAGCCGTCGTGGACAATACGAGTACTGCTGCGAACGTAATGGCGGCCGAGAGGAAGGCATGGCGCCGGACTGGTAGCAACTTCATTAGTACCAAACCTCAAAGAAGGGATAGTCGAGCTGTTTTTGCGCGATGGTCGGGAAGCGGCGATGACCGCAGTATTCATCTAGTCTAGTTGCCGCTACAAAATCGCAAACCTTTTTGATCGGATCATTCGTAGCGGCCACGGCGCCGCCGCGCAGAGCGCACTAAAAAAGGCCCCTCTCATACACGAGGGGCCTTTGTTAGGGGCAAAAGCGTTGGATGTTTATCGCCGCCGGCCGCTAAACGCCATACCGAATAGAGCCAGGCTGGCCAGAGCGAAGGTCGCCGGCTCGGGTATCAGTTCGGTCGTCACGATAAACTCTTTCTTGGCGATAAACGCCGCGCTCGCAGGCTCACTGAAGGCTGACATCTGATTGTTAATGGCGATGTCCACTTTCGTCGCCCTCTGGCCCGCGCCAAGCTGCGAACCAATATCCAGCGTGGTTACGAGCGACCACGGCTGAAGGGCGCCCGGATTGGCGGCCAGATTGTGCGTAACCGAATTGGAATTGAAAGCCAGCACAATCGGCACAACGGCGGCGCCGTTGATCTCCGTGACCGTCGCCAGAATGGACGCCGACGCCGTCACCGAAGTTGCCGCCGTGCCGATGCCCAGCAGGCTGAAATCGCCAGCCTCCTCAACCGAAAGCGAGGACAGACCCGACGACATGACGGTGAAGGTCAGTTGCCCGTCGGTAATATCGGGCGCCCCGCCGGTGCTAACCGCCACAAACGAAACCGGCGTGAAGTCGAGGCCTGTTTCGAAAATCGTCGGAGGGCCGTAAAGGGGAATCGAATCCGTCCCCGACGACTCGGTGATGTCTAAGAAAGACGTACCCGACGGAAGCGGTCCGAAATCGCCATAAGAAATCGAGGCTGCGTTGGCGACAGTGCAATTGAAGAGGCCCATGAGGGCGGTGCAAAGCGCAAGCGCGCCCGCACGAGAGAACACTCGGGTTGTCCAGCTCATTAGAACCTACTCCTCACTAGTGATCCAACGTGATAGATCGATGTAGTCCGACCCAGCGGATTTTCCAATTCTGACGGCTCTCAGTTCCAACGCCGATTGTATCAGCGGATTCGGCGCCTGCAACGATTTTTGTCTGGGGTATTTAGGAAAATCGCACCGGCACATAAAAACCCCTCATTTGAGGGGGGGTGATCAATCGCTGCGCGCTCTCAGCGCCCGATCCCGTGGCAGAAAAACGGCCGTCAGCAGCCACACGCCGGCGGCAATTCCCGCCGGAATTAGCCAAAACTGCCGCCACCCCTGGACCGATGCCGCCGCAAGGTCCTCCGGCAGTAGTCGAGTTCCAAAAACGCCAGCCAGTTCCGAGCCAATAAAACACCCAATTCCCGACATCGCTACCGCCAGCAGTCCCTGGGCCGTCGCCCGGCGCCCCCGCCCGGCACATCGATCGACGTCCATCTGCAGCGAAATCGTCAACAGCGTGAACGCCACGCCGTGCAGCCCAATGGCCACATACAGGGCGGCGTCGCGGCTGGTAGGCGCCAGCGAGGGGCTCAAGGAAATCAGCCAGAACCGCAGCACCCAGAAGGCCAGCCCGATCAACATCGAAGTCTTGATGCTCACACGCAGCAGCACCGCTGGCAGGATGAGCATGACCCCAATCTCGACCATTTGCCCCAGCGTCATCTTCGCCGCGGCGTGATCCCACTGGACCCAATCATTCAAGTAGGCGTTCAAGTACGCGTAGTAAAACTGCGAAGGCACATGGGCCAGCACCGCCAAGGCCATCAGCATCATGAATCGCGGATCGCTCAGCAGCGACGTCGTGTGAGCCAAGGAGAATCGGCGCGGCCCGCCCGCCTGCCGCTTGTTGGCCGGAGGCGTATGCGGCAACGTCAAACAGAACGCCGCCATCACCAGCTCCGCCGTCATCGCGATTTTCAGCGGGATGTTCGTCGCCTCGACGGAATCCATTCCCGTCACCGTCGGCCAGAGCCAGCCGACAAACAGCCCCGACGCCATCCATCCCCCGGTGCTGCAAGCCCGGGCAATGGGATAATCTCGATCCGGCCGAGCCAGATGGTGGAACGTCATCGACGACAGCAGCGCCGAGTTGGGAATAAACGTCAGAAAGTAGCAGAGCGCCGCCACATAAAACGCCGACTGCGATTCCGCGGCGATCGCCCCGCCGAGCGCCGCGGCGCCGAGCAGATGGAGCAGTGCCATCAACTTCTCCGTGGCAAAGAAGTGGTCGGCCAGCAGTCCCGTGAGAAACGGCGCGACCATGCCGCCGAGCGGCCCAGCGCCATAGATCGTTCCGATGAAACCGGCCGCAAAGATCCCGCTGCCGCTGGCGCCGGTGTTTGCCTCCACATAACTGCCGAGCGTGACGATCCACGACCCCAGCGCAAATAGGTGCAGGAACTGCGCTACGCACAGCCTGGCGCCGGTGAGTGAGCGGATCGCCACGCCCTCAGGCGTCGGCTCGTCGAGTACCGTCGCCGGGACGGCCGTCTGCTCCGGCGGCGGCACCGCGGACAGCACACGGGGATCATCGGGCGCGTCGGCCATGGGCAATCCCGATGGACGGCAAAAAAGAAGGCTTGAGCCGCAACGCCCGCCGCCTGAGCAAAGCGCCCACGCAACAAGCCTCACATCTCAAGCCTGAAAAGTGGAGGATAGCGGGCTCGAACCGCTGACCTTTTGGCTGCCAGCCAAACGCTCTCCCAACTGAGCTAATCCCCCGAATTCTTTGCTTGTGGGAGGCCTCTCTGAGGCCGATTCCGCGACCCATTATTGAGCGGCCATCGGCGTCGGAGACGCCTCCCACAATTCACTGCCGCCCGCCTCCCCAGTTCGACTGGTTCGATCGTCGGCAAGCTGGCAAACTATCAATCCCCGCGGGGGTTGTCAACGCTGAGGCCCGCTCGACTGCCTCGCCCGAACCCTGTCACTCCGAGGTCCGCCGAGGAG
>DASVCM010000019.1:0-2177 GCA_036381635.1 Lacipirellula sp. | reverse complement strand
AGGAAAAGTTATCCTGCAGCCATTGGGTCGGCAGGCCGGCCTCGGCCATGGCGCGCTGGTTATAGGTTTCGAGGAAGGCACCGCGGTCATCGCGATAGATGACCGGCGTGAGCAGCAGGACTCCGGGCAACGATGTTTGCTCAACCTTCACAGCGGCTCCGTCTTCGATCCGAAGTACGGCTCGCGCAGCAGGGCCAGCAGGTACTCGCCGTAACCGCTCTTGGCGATGGGCTGAGCGAGCTTCTCTAACTGCTCCGCCGTGATGAAGCCCTGGCGGAAGGCGATTTCTTCGGGGCAGGCGATGTTCAGACCCTGGCGGCGCTCGATGGTGTGGACGAATAGCGCGGCCTCGAGCAGGGACTCGTGCGTGCCCGTGTCGAGCCAGGCCATGCCGCGGCTGAGGATCTCCACGTTCAGCTTACCGGCTTCGAGGTAGCGCCGGTTGAGGTCGGTGATTTCGAGCTCGCCGCGTGCCGAGGGCTGGAGTGTGGAGGCGACGCGGGCCACGTCGCCATCGTAAAAATAAAGGCCGGTGATGGCGTAGCGGGATTTCGGCCTGCGCGGCTTTTCTTCCAGACTTACCGCCGACCCCTGGCCGTCGAATTCCACCACGCCGTAGCGTTCGGGATCTTCAACTGGATAGGCGAAGATGGTTGCGCCCTCTTTGAGAGCGGCGGCGCCCTTGAGCTGGGCCGAAAATCCCTGGCCGTAAAAAATGTTATCGCCAAGGATTAGCGCGCTGGGGCTGTTGCCGATGAATTCGCGGCCGATGAGGAAGGCCTGCGCCAACCCCTCGGGCCGGGGCTGGATTGCATATTCAAGCTCGATGCCCCACTTGCGGCCGTCGCCGAGCAGATCGCGAAAGCGTTCCGTGTCCTGGGGCGTGGAGATGATCAGAATCTCGCGCAGCCCGGCCAGGAGCAGTGTGCTGAGCGGGTAGTAGATCATGGGCTTGTTGTAAACCGGCAGCAGTTGCTTTGATACCACATGCGTCACCGGATAGAGCCGGGTGCCGGATCCGCCGGCCAGGATGATTCCCTTCATTTACCTTTCCTCGAACAGGGCATGAAATCGGATTTCACAGGGCAGGTCGCGCCGCGTAGTTGCGCTCGATCCAGTCGCGATAGGCGCCAGTGCGCAGATTCTCGATCCAATCGGCGTGATCCAGATACCAGCGCACGGTTTTGCGCAGTGCGGTTTCGAACTGCTCAGCCGGCCGCCAGCCCAGCTCGCGGGTGATTTTGGATGCGTCTATGGCGTAACGGCGGTCGTGTCCGGGGCGGTCCTCGACGAACTTGATCAGGCTTCTGCGCGAAACGCCGCCGGCCCGCGGACTCATCTCGTCGACCAGGTCGCAGATGGACGTGACCACGTCGATGTTGGCGCGCTCGCTGTTTCCGCCCACGTTGTAAGTTTCGCCGGGGCGGCCGCGCTCCAGCACGGTGCGAAGGGCCGCGCAATGGTCCTCCACAAAGAGCCAGTCGCGGACGTTCTTGCCGTCGCCATAAACGGGTAGCGGCTTGCCTTCGAGGGCGTTGAGGATCATCAGCGGGATCAATTTTTCAGGGAATTGAAACGGGCCGTAATTGTTGGAGCAGTTGGTGGTGAGCACGGGCAGCCCGAAGGTGTGGTAGTAAGCGCGCGCCAGGTGATCGGAGGCAGCCTTAGAGGCGGCATAGGGGCTGTTGGGCGCGTACGCAGTGGTCTCGCGGAAAGCAGCGTCGGCCGGCCCGAGCGAGCCGTAGACTTCATCGGTCGAGACGTGCAGGAAGCGAAACCGCGAGCGGCTGGCCGGATCGAGACCGGTCCAATACTTGCGGACCTCTTCGAGCAGCACGAAGGTGCCCTGCACGTTGGTGCGGACGAATTCGCCCGGCGAAACGATGGAGCGGTCCACGTGGCTTTCCGCGGCAAAGTGAACCACGGCTCGCGGCTGGCGGGCGCGCAGCAGCGAGCCGACCAGTTCCGAGTCGCAAATGTCGCCGCGGACCAGCTCATGGCAGCCTTCGCCCCCGAGCGACGCCAGGTTTGCTGCATTTCCCGCGTAGGTCAGCAGGTCGAGGTTGACGAGAGGCGTGCCGACGGCGTGGTTCCAGCTCAAAACAAAATTCGAGCCGATGAAACCCGCTCCGCCCGTAACGAGAATGGAGTCGTTCGTATGCGTCGTCCTCCGAATC
>DASVCM010000018.1:0-5096 GCA_036381635.1 Lacipirellula sp. | reverse complement strand
AGCCAATCGGATTGACCACCTGTCGGATTGCCGCGAACCGCGGTGCATAGATGCAGAGCTTGTTGCTTGGCGTAACAATGGTACGACCGTCGATCGTGTCGTAATGGGCGATCGTGTCTTCCTGCTCCAGACCATGGATCGACCAGTCGGCGCGAACTCCTACGGGCAAGCCGTGGTCGCCGCCGTCGCACAAGTACTCATCATTCGGACCGCGAATAGGGCCGTAATCGCAACAGGCGCAGCCGCCGTGTAAAGGCGCCGCACGGAAGCCTTCTGGCAAGCATTGCGCTTGTTTGATTTGCGCGTCGGTTAGATGCGTCGGCAATTCGTTCGGCACGACGCGGACCTTCGACGGCGCTGACGATCCATCATCGGGCGACTGCCCACGGAACGTGGCGCCGCCGCCGGCGACGCGGTACTTCGGCTGCGGCGCCGTGCAGGCGCACATCGTAAGGATCGCCAGCGCGATCAGTCCGTAGCGGAACCAACCGGGCGCCCGCAATTGATCGTAGCCAGAATCGAGTACATCGTGGCGCATAAAACCCGCAGTCCGTCTGGCAACGAACTGCTCACAGATGAGTAGTGAAGAGTCGAAGAGGCTTGCTGGCTTAGTTGCTAGTACAAACGCAGGATCATCTTTCGGGCGCGGGTACGATCTGCTCGATTGCCGGCGCCTGCTTTACGGCCGGCTTCGGCGGCGTGTTCGGACGGGTGTAAACTACTGGGCGAGGCGCGCCGTAAACGAACGCCGCCTCGGCTTGCTCCGACTCGGGCGTGCGGCCGCCCATCCGCAAGATGGCAATCGGTCGGCCAAGTCCGTCGGCTGTGATGAGTGGATCTTCGCCCGCGCGAACATCGATCCACCGCGTCTCATCCGACGGCTTCTCCGCCACGGGCAGCGCTAGTTGGGGATCTTCGACGTAAATGACGCGCGTAATGAAGCTGCCTTCCGCGGCCATTTCCAGTTCCTGCTGAGCGAGATCCACAGGCGCCGGGAACCGAAGCGACTGTCCCGGCGGCGGGTACATCCGGTCGACCATCTCAATGGTCGGGAAGACCTCGACGCCCGGATGCCCGGGAATCTCGGTCACCTTAAAGCGATAGACCGGTCCGATTTGCAGGCCGACCAGCAGCCGATCGGGATGCGAGTCGGCAAACCCATTTGCCGTCGCCGGTGCGATTCGCGCTCCCTGCGGAGCGCGAATCTCCACCGGCTGGCAATACCCTGACAACGGTCCGCCGCGCACGAGTCGCTGGCTGCCAATCGCTCCCGGAGGCATGGCGCCGGCATGGCGCCAGTGGGCCGATGAGTCTTGCCCGAAGGCCGGCGCCGCTAGCGCCAGACACATCAGCACCGCCCATCGCAGTTTGCCTTCGACTTGTAAGCGAACCGTTGTCATGTAGGACGTTAGTCGGTAGTGGGTTGTGGGTAGTCGGTAGTCTTGATGCAGAAATGTGCGCGGTAATGGGAGGTGTCTACTCACTACCCACTACCGACTACCCCCTACCGACTTTTACTCGTAACACTGCCCGTCATAGCACTCGCCGCCGGCGTGCTTATGAGCGCCTAGGCGGGCGCCCAGTTTATGCAGGGCCGAGGGAATCGCCCCAGGCATCGTGCCGCCAACCGCCTTGAACGGAGCGCGGTTGACCTCGCTCACTTTCACGTGGTTGACGGGCCGCGGATAGTTCATGCCCGGACGTTGCTTGACGGTCATCTTCATATTGTGAACCGGCGGCGGCATGAGTACCCGCGTACGGTTCTTCATCGTGTGCGACACCAGGCCCGCCTGGTGGCCCAGCGGAATGTGCGGCGGGCCGGGCAAGCCGATCGGCGTGCCGGTGATCGGCATGCCGTACTGCGGGCCGTTGACGCCGGAGATCAAGTTCGGCGGCGCCACTTGCGGAGCGAAGTTCGTTGAAGCGCCGCGCGGCATCGCGCCCGCCATCCCAGCGTCGCCCGTCGGGCAGCCTCCGTAGCAGCCGCCGGGGGCGAAGCCCTCATGGTACTGAGCTTGCTCGATGCCACTGCTGCCCATCAGCACGCCGGCCTGACCGGGAAGCTGCAGGTCGAGGTTGCCGATCCGCACGATCGCCAGGATCGAGCCGCGGCGATCAGCCTCGGCAATCGGGTCGACGCCCGGATCGAGCCGCGTGCTCACCAGCGTTTCGACGCCCGCCAGCGCGAGATCCTGGAACTCCGGATCCGGCAAGTAAATCACCTTGGTCACAAAGTTGCCGCTGAGGACCTGGTCGAGGTCTTCATCGGTGAACTGCACCGGGATCGGCGTGTGAGCCAGGTATGCGTCGGTGCGCGGCGTCACCGGGGCCACCTCAAGCGTCGGGTACAATTCGACGCCCGGACGATCCGGAATGTTCGTGAGCTTCAGCCGGTAGATCGCGCCTTGCGGAAAGTTCTGCCGGCCCGGCATCACCAGCGGCGTTGAGTCGAACAAGCCGCCGCCGCTGGTATCCCAGGCGACTTCAGCCCCTTCGACGCCCAGGAAGGCGATCTGCGAGGTACCCATGCCGACGCCGCCGACCAGCGCTCCCGGCCCAAATGGTGCGCCGGCGCCAGGTCCGCAGGGCCCGCCCATGGGTCCAGCCGCCGCCATGCCGCCGCCCATGCCCATCATCGCCGACGCGGGCTGAATGACTCCTGGACCGGGACCGCCGACGCCGGGGCCCGGTTCCAACAGCCGCTGGGCGGGCGGCAAGTTGTGAGCCACCCGGCCCACGCACCCGATCGACCCGAGGCAGCACAAGACTGCGAGGGTCAAACCGAACCTCTGAACTTTCATGGCAATCCCCCTTGCTTGCTGCTGGCGCCGATGGCGTCCAAGCAACTCGTGTTCTTAGCCGTTGCTGTGAACTGGTGAGTAGGTGAGTGGCGAGTAAGTGAGTAGCTGAATAGGGACGCCGCCTGGCATTCCCCTACTCACATACTCACCTACTCACTTACTCACGATGTCCCTACAATCTCGCGACCTTGCATCGGACGCGGACCGCCCCGACGGCGCGGTGCGCTTCCGGGATAAATGGTCGTCAGACGCGCGCCGGAATCTTTGGCAAATCCGCTAAAACCGGCAGAGGAATGCCACCTTGCGCCGCTTGCCACTGAAACTTGCGATCGCCGCGGTCGCGATTGGCGGCGGATATTGGGTCGCCATGACGCTGGCGCCGCTCCGTCCGACCGCCGTTCAAACCTCTCCGCTTATCCCCATCCAGCCTGCTAGCAACGAGGGAGCGCCGGGAGTCGGAAACGACGATCAAGTCATTCTCGACATGCTCGATACGCTCGAGCGGCGGCCGAACATTGCGGCCAAGATTCGCCAATCGATCCGACTCCGGCAGGACCAGGTCACTGGCGAAGGCGTGTTCTATCAGCAGGGCGTCGGCAATCAGCGGCGCACGCGCTGGGAGCTGACCATGCTGGTCGCCGGCGAGCGGGCGTTTGTCACCCAGGTGTTCGACGGCGAGGTCGTATGGACCGACCGCAGGCTGCCGTCGACGCGAAAGGTAACCCGGGTGGACATCGGCGCGCTGCGGCGGCAAATCGTCGCATCTTCAGCCGGGGCAGGGCAGGGCGCCGGCCTGGCCGGCGAGACCATGGGCGAGTTGCTCGCCCGCGGCGGCCTTTCGCAATTGGCTGCCGGGCTGCACCGCTCGTTCACCTTCGGGCCGCGGCAAACGCTGCAGCGCGGCAACCAGTTGATCGTCGCCGTCGTCGGCCAATGGCGACCTGAGGAGCTTGAACGGGCGTGGCCCGGGCTCGCCGCCGCGAGTCTGGAGGAGTGGCCGTCGCACTTGCCGCATCATGTCCTGGTATACGTCGGCGCCAACGATCGCTTTCCCTATTTCATCGAATATCGAGGCAGCGACCAGGCGGCTCTCGTGAACACCAGTGAGGCCTACCTCCCTGCGCGAGATGCCATGGCAAGCTTCGAGTTCATCGACGTGCAGTTCGCGGCCGCGATGCCGGCCGACGTGTTCCAATACACGCCGCCGGACAACAGTTGGCACGACATCACCTCGCGGCTGGCCGAAGAAGTGCGGCCACTGCCAGGCGTAGGACCGGCGCCGGAAGCAAGCACCGCGCAGCGCGAAGGCGAGCGGCGCTGAGCCATATAGCCATCCTTGCCGGGCGACCTTCTCGCCATCCACCCAACGGAACGCGCCGAGCCAGGATGGCTCGGCGATATCATCGAAAGCGAAAGTTGCGCTTCGCCAGCTCCGCCGCGGTGACAATCGCCGCAACCATGCCGTTGGCTTCCGCCGAGCCTTGCCAGGCGCGGTCAAACGCCGTCCCATGGGCGACGCTTGTCCGCACGATCGGCAGTCCCAGCGTAATGTTCACCGCCCGGTGCATGCCCAACAGCTTCAGAGCGATGTGACCCTGATCGTGATACATCGCCACCACCGCGTCGAACTCGCCGTCGCGGGCGCGGACCATCAGCGTGTCGGCCGGCAGCGGCCCGGCGACCGTGATTCCATCGGCGCGCGCCATCCCGACGGCAGGAGCAATGATCCGCTCCTCCTCATCGCCGAAGAGCCGTTCTTCGCCGGCGTGCGGATTGAGGGCACAAACGCCGATGCGCGGCTCGGCCAGCCCGAAGCCATCCCGCATCACCGCGTTCGCCAGCCGGCACTTAGCCGCGATGGCGCCGGGATTGAGCTGCCCGGGCACGGTTCGAATAGCGCAGTGAAGCGTGGTGTGGACCACTCCCAAGCCCGCGCGCGAATGCGGCAATTCGGACTTCGGCAGGTAAAGCATCATGCCGAAGTCGTCCACGCCGCACAGCTCCGCGAGCAGCTCCGTATGCCCGGGATAGTGATGCCCTGCTTCGTGCAGCGCCGCCTTGCTGAAAGGGGCGGTGACCAGACCCGCGAACTGCCCCGCAATCGCTCGCCGGGTCGCCAGCACGACCGCCTCATAGGCGGCCTGGCCCGACCGAGCGTCGAGCTTTGCCGGCGGCGCCTCCAGCACATCGTCGCTTCCCACCGGCAGGCAGGGGATGCGAAACGGGTCGGACGGATCGAGCCCCAACTGGTTGACCGTCGTGACCGAGTCCAGCGTCTCGACCCGCGCCGAGGAT
>DASVCM010000017.1:0-6075 GCA_036381635.1 Lacipirellula sp. | reverse complement strand
CGTCGGAGATCAGACGTACAAATTGTCGCTGCTCCCGAGCGGCGTGCTCACACCGGGCGTGACCTGCGTTATCGCGGGCGGGGTCGTCTTCAACCCGGCGAAGGCGATCGAGGAGCTGGACGAACTCGCCAGCCGCGGCGTCGAGGACTACGACAACCTGAAGCTGAGCGACCGGGTGCACGTGATCTTCCCCTGGCACTTTGCCGAAGATCGGGCGATGGACGCCAGCACGAGCGACGGCGAAAACATCGGGACCACCCAGCGCGGCATCGGCCCGTGCTATCGCGACAAGGTTGGCCGCTCGTACGCTATTCGGCTAGGCGAAATGTACCGGCCGACGTTCCGCGACCGGGTGAAGATGATCACCGAGGTGAAGAACCGTGCCATCGCGGCGATGACGGCGGACGGAAAGTTCGAGCCCTTGGACGCCGAAGCCATCTACAAGCAATACAGCGAGTTCGCCGAGCGGTTGCGGCCGTACGTGGACGACACGACGGAGTATCTGCTGTCGGCGGCGGAATCCGGCAAGCGGATCCTGTTCGAAGGCGCCCAAGGGGCGCTGCTCGACGTCGATCATGGCACCTACCCGTTCGTTACCAGCAGCAACAGCTCCGGCGTCGGCGTGTCGAACGGCTCGGGCGTGCCGGGCAAGTACATCGATCACGTCATTGGCGTGGTAAAGGCTTACAGTACCCGCGTCGGCGGCGGGCCGTTCCCGACCGAGCAGGACAACGAGATCGGCCAGCGGATTCGCGATCAGGGGAACGAATACGGCACGGTCACGCGGCGTCCGCGGCGATGCGGCTGGCTCGATGCGGTGGCGATTCGCTACACCTCGCGGCTGAGCGGCGTGGACGCGATTTGCGTCATGTTGTTGGACGTGCTGAGCGGCTTAGACGAGCTGCAGATTTGCACGGCCTACGAAATCGACGGCAAGCGAACCAATCAGTTTCCCAGCCAGGTAGACGACTTGCGGCGGGCGAAGGCCGTGTATGAAACGCTTCCCGGTTGGCAGCAAGACATCACGGGCGTCCGCGAGCTGGAGGACCTGCCGGCGAATGCCCGAGCGTACATCGATCGCATCGGCGAGATCGTCGGCGTGCCGGTAGAGATGGTTTCTGTCGGCCCTGCCCGCGATCAGACGATCCACGTGGGCGAAGGCCAGCTCGCCGGAGCGAGATAGAAGCCCCCGGCTCCGCCGGGGGACAGCATCGATTTGGGCCTAAACTTGTCCCCCCCCGGCGGAGCCGGGGGCTTCAACATGCCTGTTACTTCGTCCATTCCCGACGCCCTTGCCGCTGTGCCGCGCAAGCGCTGGCCGCGGCATATTGCCATCATCATGGATGGCAACGGGCGGTGGGCTCAGCGGCAGGATCTGCCGCGGATTGAAGGGCATCGCCGCGGCGTCGCCAGCGTCCGGCGTACCACAGAGGAATGCGCGCGGCTTGGGATCGAGCAGCTTACGCTCTACTGCCTTTCCAGCGAAAACTGGAAGCGGCCGCAGCAGGAAATCGACTTCCTGATGCACCTCTTGGAGCAGTACATGATCGAAGAGCGGACGACGATCATGGACAATAATTTGCGGGTGCGGATGATCGGCCGCCGCGAGGGCATTCCCGACCAGGTGCTTCGCGAGCTCGACAAGACGGTCGACATGAGCGCGGCCAACTCGGGCATGTGGCTCAACCTGGCGGTGAACTATGGCGGCCGTTCGGAGCTAGTAGACGCGGTCCGCGCGATCGGCCGGAAGATCGCTGCCGGTGAAGTCCACCCTGATGCGGTGGACGAAGAGCTGATGGCGGACCACCTCTATACCGCCGGTTTGGACGACCCTGATTTGCTAGTCCGCACGGCCGGGGAACTGCGGATCAGCAATTTCCTCCTCTGGCAAATCAGCTATGCCGAGATTTGGGTCACTGATCGCTGTTGGCCGGAGTTCGAAGAGTCCACGTTGCATGAGGCCATTCGCAGCTTTGCAGATCGCAACCGCAAGTTTGGCGGCCTGACCGGCTGAGGGGAGCATCCTTGCTGCGGTGGCGACTGATTCTCGGCGTGGTGTTTGTCGCGGCCTTGGTCGGCCTCTGCTGGCTGGACGTCTCCATCGCGCGGCCGGGGCTGGTCCTTGCCGTACTCGCGATCGTTCTCGCGACGCTGGCGGCGGGCGAAATGCGTCGCCTGTACGTTCAGCGCGGCGTCGTGCTTTCGTCCTCTGCGGTCTATATGGGGGCGTTGTTGCCGGTCGTTGTCAGCAGCGTGCCGGTCGCGTTTCCTATCTTGCAGTTGAACCCGACGCTGGGTAGCGCCGGCTGGTTGGCGATGGGACTTGCCTTTGGAATGATGGCGGCGTTCGCCGGCGAGATGCGGCGTTACGATGCGCCGGGATACTCGATTCTGAATGTGGCTCACGCTTCGCTTTCGGTCCTGTACATCGGCGGGCTGATCGGCATGCTCGTGCAATTGCGGCTGGTGCACGCCCCTGGCGAGCTCGGCGGCTGGCGCGGCTTGTATCCGCTGCTGGCCACCATCGCGACGGTTAAGCTGAGCGACATCGGGCAATACGTCGTCGGCCGAACGTTTGGGCGACACAAACTGGCGCCGCGGATCAGCCCGGGAAAGACTTGGGAAGGAGCGGTCGGCGGCATCGGCCTGGCGACGCTCATTGCGGCCGCAATCTTTACGGGGCTCAACCAAGGCAGCCGGGGTTTCCGCGTGGAATACTTCCTGATGGTCTGGGCGTTCACGCTCACCGTCGCCGTCGCGGGACTCATTGGCGATCTGGCGGAGTCGCTGCTGAAGCGGGACGCCGGGGTGAAGGACTCCAGCGACTGGATGCCAGGGTTCGGCGGCGTCCTCGACCTCCTGGATTCCATCCTGTTTGCGGCGCCGGTGGCGTACATGTGGTGGGTGGTTGGCGTAGTGGCCCCTTAACTAGCCGGACTATCTCGCCACGGCGAGTCGCCTGCGGAGACCTGGCCCGGAGTGTAGAAATCTGGCTGGAGCGATATGACACGGTCGTTCCAGCGCGAGGGCCGCATTCGCCGAGCCAGGATGGCTCGTCTATATAGCTTACGATCCCTACAAACCGTTCGGGCGTAACTAGTTAAAGCGGAACAGCCGGTTCCGGCGAAGGTTGGCGCAAGGCAGCGGGTATACTTAGGGATACAGCCAGCGGCGCCGCCTGACTGGCCTTTGGCAGGCTGAGCGATAGGATAGTTGTTTCTCAATAGCGGCTCTCGGGGCTGTCGTTCGCACGGCCGGGGCCCAACGGACATGAGGTATCGAGCGGCCGGATTTGCGCCGCACGTGCATGATTGAAGCATCCATTGCAGTAGGCAATGCGCAAGACCTTGTTCTCCTGTTAGGAACCAAGGATCAACATCTCCGGCAGATTCGCGGCTCGATCCCCGCCAAGATCAGTACACGCGACGGCAAGATCGTCGTGCAAGGCGAGGAGGGCGCGGTCATTCAGGCCACAGCCGTGCTCGAAGAACTGCGGGCGGCGATTGGTCGCCAGGGCGCTTTGGATTCCGACCAGGTTGCGCAGATCATTCACCGCATTACCGGAAACGGCGAACCTGTTGGGGCGGCTCCGATCGACGTTCGCAGCGGGCGAAAGATTCGTCCGCGCACGTCGGGGCAGAGCGAATATGTGCAGGCGATTCGCAACCACGACCTGACCATCTGCACGGGGCCGGCTGGCACAGGGAAGACTTATCTGGCCGTGGCGACTGCCGTCGAGGCTTTGCGCGATCAGGCCGTCCGTAAATTGGTGCTTGTGCGGCCGGCCGTCGAGGCCGGCGAAAGCCTCGGCTTTCTCCCGGGCGACTTGCAAGCCAAGATTAACCCCTATTTGCGACCCTTGCAGGACGCGTTGCGGGATATGCTCGATCATGAGCAGGTCCGCCGGTACATGGAAGACGACGTCATCGAAGTCGTGCCGCTGGCCTACATGCGCGGCCGGACGCTGAACAACGCGTTCATCATCATGGATGAAGCTCAGAATACGACCGTGGCGCAGATGAAGATGTTTCTCACGCGGATGGGCGAGGGATCGAAAATGGTCGTCTCCGGCGACACGTCGCAGGTCGACCTGCCGAGTCATGCCAAAAGCGGACTGGTCGATGCACTGCACCGCCTGCAGGGAATCGAGGGATTTGCGACCGTGCGGCTGACGGGTTCCGATATTGTTCGCCATCGCCTGGTGCAGGATATTGTGCGTGCGTATGAGGAGGGCGGGGGGTGACGGATGCTGGATGCGCGATGCGGGAGGCTAAATAGGGCCGGCTATCAACATCGAGCATCGAGGATCCAGCATCGAGCATCCAGTTCATGTCCATTGCCAATCCAAAACGGACTCGACAACAGCGGGTCGCCTCCGTCGAGCTGCCTCCTGGCGCCTGGCGCGCGCTGTGGAATAATCTGCAGCGCGGGGCCGTCGTGCTGCGCTTGGCCATATGCGCCCTTGCGGCCCTTTTCCTATGGGCGTTCACCCGCACTTGGGATCCGCCCTTCTCCCACCGGGTAGGTGAGATTCCGTCGCGCAATCTCGTGGCCCGCGTCGATTTTGAGCAGCCGGATCCGGCTGCGACGCTGAAAGCTCGCGATGAGGCTCGGAGTCTGGCCATTGCCGAGTATGACCAGGATCCTGAACCGCTGATTCAACTCCGCAGCCAACTGGTCAGCGAGGTCAATAAGCTGCTTACCGCAAAGTCGCTGGAAGACGTCGATCAGAATCTTTGGCAGCAGTTTCAACCCACCCGGGCGCCTGGAACGCCGGACCCCACCGCCGAGGAACAGGCCGAGAACTTCGCTCGCTTCCGGGCCGAGTTCGACGGCGACAAGCTGAATGCGTTCGAGCAGAATCTGGCCGAAGCTATGGCCGAATTCGAAGACAGCGGCTTTCTGGTGGACCTGCCGCCCGAGCATGACGCCAACGCCGAGAAGATCTTTGTTCGACGCAAAGGTTCGGAGAATTGGGGCCGAGAGTATGACATCTCCGAAGTGCGCATCAATCAAGTTGCGCCGAAGGTGCAGGCGAAGCTGAACGAAGAACTATCCTCTCTGCAGTTAGCTGCGCACGTGTACGCCTGGATGGGACCCAGGCTGCCGACGACCCTGAAGCTCAACCAAGAAGCCACGCACACGGCCCAGGAAAAGGCGGCCGCGGCGGTGCAAGAGGTCGTTAAGAAGTTCGCCCAGGGGAAGGATGTGCTGGCCCTGGCCGGCGAACCGCTGGACGACGATTCGCTTAAGCTGTTGCGGCTCGAGCATGAGGCCGAAATCGAGAACCGTACGACAATCGAGCGTCTGCAGCGGTCGATCGCGATGCTGGGGATGTTCGTGGCCCTGTACACGCTCAGCGGCTTCTACCTTCATATGCGCGACCGGCGCGTCATCGACGAGCTGCTGCGGCTCATTGCGCTGCTCGCGCTGTTCGTGCTCACGGTAGGCGTGGCCAAGGTCGTAAGCGGCTACGCGTGGGGCGCCGACGTAATTCCGCTTCTGTTGTTCGGAATGATCGTGGCGATTGCATACAGCCAGGAGATGGCGCTGCTGCTGTCGGCATGTGTGGCCCTGGTCATTGTCGTCACCATTGGGCACGGCTTTACCCAGTCGCTTGCCCTGATGGCCACGGTCGCCGGCGCCGTGCTGGTGCTGAAGCAAGTTCGCACGCGCAGCCGGCTGTTGCTGGTCGGCTTTACGGCCGCGGGCGTCGGCTTTCTGACCACCATTGGCGTCGGCATCCTGGACGGCCGTGCGTGGACGCCATTGTTGCAGGAAGGCTTTACGATCGCTTTGTGGTCGGTGATCGCCGGTTCGCTGATGACGGTGCTGTTGCCGACGGTGGAGAAGGTTTTCGGCGTCGAAACGGATTTGAGCCTGATCGAGCTGGGCGACCCGGCCCATCCGCTGTTGCAAGAGCTGATTCGCCGTGCGCCGGGCACGTACAACCACTCGATTACGGTGGCGTCGCTGGCCGAAGCGGCCGCCGAGTCGATTGGCGCTCGCGGATTGCTGGTTCGGGTCGGGGCCTATTTCCACGACATCGGCAAAATGCTCAAGCCGGGTTACTTC
>DASVCM010000016.1:0-2516 GCA_036381635.1 Lacipirellula sp. | reverse complement strand
AAGCCATCGAGTTTCCGTTCATTCCACTCCCCTCGATGGGGAGGGGCCGGGGGAGGGGTGAAGACGTCGGTACTCGCGCCGCCTTCATTCGTCACATCGCTTGTACCCGCTTCTTCCGCCCTCCCCAGCCCTCCCCGCGCGGGGGAGGGGGCCGGAGGAACATCTATCAGGACGGGCGATTCGGTGTTGCGGTCCTGCGTTCTCCGCGGCTTGCCGCTGAGCGATTCGATCCGCGCAAAACTGTCGACGAAGCCCTGCTCCAGCCGCTGCCACGTCGGCGAATCGACTTCAAGATTGAAGGCGTACCGCAGAAAGTTCTCCGGCCCGGTGTTCTCGTCGAGCCGGCGGACGAGGTACCCAATGGCGTTAATGAACTCTTCCTGCCGGCAGGCCGGGGCGTACAACAGCATGTCGCCCACCAGTTCCACGAGCGCCCGCCGCTGGTGGTTGGCCATGCCTTCGAGCATTTCGAACTGCACCTGCTCGATATGCCCGGAGCGAGCGGCCAGGACCAGGCCGTAGGCGAGCGTAAACAGGTTGTGCGAGGCGACGCCCAGCCGCACCGCGGCCAGATTCTCCGGCTGCATGCCATACTGCAGCATGCGGTGGTAATTCGCGTCGGTGTCGGCCTTATCGGAGAACGTCGCCAGCGGCCAGCCTTTGATCGACGCTTCGACGCCCTCCATCTCCACGTTGGCGCCCTTCACGAGGCGAATCGTCACCGGTGCGCCGCCCTTGGCGACGCGCTGCTTCGACCACTCGGTTATCCGCTGCTGTGTAGCGAACGAGTCGGGAATGTAGGCCTGCAGGGCGATGCCGGCGCGGACCTGTTCAAGACCTTTGCGGTCGAGCGTGCGGATGAACGCCTCGGCGGTGATCTCCTTGTCGCGGTACTCCTCCATGTCGAGGTAGACGAACTTCGGAACTGTTTCGCCCTGCGGCTCAGTCCCTGTCACTCCGAGGTTCTCCGAGGAGTCCGCTTCGGCTCGGTACTCAGGCCGGACCCCTCGGCGGACCTCGGGGTGACCGGGCTCCGCCCCGGGGTGACTGCTTCGGGCCGCGCGCTTGAATTTGTTCTTCGCGGCGGCGCGGTAGAGAAGCTCGAGTCGATCGGCCAGCACGTCGATCGTGTGGTCACGGGCGAGCGCCGAGATCTGCGAGAAGATCGTCGAGATCTTCACCGAAATGACCTCGATCTCCGGCCGCTGCAGGGCTTCCAGATACTTCTGCAGCCGCAGCTCGGCCTCTTCCTCGCCGAGCAGCGCTTCGCCGAGGTAGTTGACGTTCATCCGCAATCCTTCGCGGCGCCGCTCTTCGAGGTGCTCGCGGAGCAGATCTTCTTCGGCCGGTAGGATGACGTTGGCCGTCTCTTCGCGCATTTTTTCCTTTACCAGCGGCATCGCGACCCCCGGCAGATACGCCCCGAACGACTGAAACCCGCGGAGCATCGTCCGCTCGAGGGGCGAGAAGAACCGCGGCACGCCTTGCACGTCGAGAATGTGGATGAGCTGATCGGCCGCGCGGCCGGAGCGCTGGGCGCGGAACGCCTGGTCGGTGATCTCAATGAGCGTCGCCTTGTCGCTGGGCGACTGGATCATCCGATCCAATTCCGCCTGCTGCCGCCGCTCGGCGGGCGTCTGCAAGTCGCGAGCCCGCGCCTGAAGCTGCCGGGCGATGTGGACGGCCTGCTGCACATCGTCGCCGCGGAGAGCGGCGCCATCGGCGCGGAAGGCGGCGAGCAGTTGCGCGAGATCAGAGGCCGTTGGACGTGTGTCAGCCATACGCTAAGCTCATTTGCAAGAAAGGCGCGGATTCGCCAAGCCAGGTCCGCGATGCAGAATCCTGAAAGGATTCTATCATTCAGCCCAGGGTTGGTCGCGCTAGCGGCCTACCCTGGGATAATGTTGCCCGTTGAACGACAACCCTGAAAGGGTTGCATCTCCTCGGTCTAGCGAGACATCGCCATGGCCCAGTCGATCGCTAAGATTCTCGTCCACACTGTGTTCTCAACCAAAGAGCGACGACCGTTCCTGCGAGATCGAGAACTGCGCGACGAGCTTCACTGCTATCTCGGCGGAATCCTCAGTAATCTCGATTGCCAGCCAATCATCGTCGGCGGCGTCGAAGACCACGTTCACGTCCTTTCGACGCTCGCGCGGACATGCGAGGCGGCTGAAATGGTCAAGGAGGTGAAACGCGGCTCGTCGCTATGGCTCAAGGGCAAAGGTCTGGAAGAGTTCGCCTGGCAGAACGGATACGGCGTGTTCTCAATCGGTTTCTCCCAAATTCCTGCTGTTCGCGATTACATCGCCAACCAGGAAGAGCATCACCGCCGTGCGACCTATCAGGATGAATTCAGGTCGCTGCTCAAACGGTATGAAATTGACTGCGACGAGCGGTACGTTTGGGACTGATGCAACCCTTTCAGGGTTGCGGCTCGGTGGGCGATGCGTACCCAGGGTAGGTTGCTGCGCAACCAACCCTGGGCTGAATGATTTAACTGCTTCGCAGTAAGG
>DASVCM010000015.1:0-6129 GCA_036381635.1 Lacipirellula sp. | reverse complement strand
CGAAGCGCCTTTGCCGTCGCCCGAGACGCTGCGCATCGTGGTTTGGTGGGCGTTGTGCGACCAGCCGGGGATCTCGTACCAGCCGTCGCTCCACTCGCTGGAGGCAGTGTAGCGCTGACTCCACACCGCCTTCTCCATGATGGCGATCGTGTTCGATGTGCCGTCGGTAATGTGTTTCGACTTCACCCGCGGCCACTGCGTGTAAACACCGCTGGAGTTGCGATGGCCCGCCTTCGAAATGATCCCGCGCCATCCGTACTCCTTGAGCACCTGGCCGACCGGCGTGTTGTAATCGAACGAGGGGCTTCCCTGATCGAGCAGAAAACCGAAAAACACGCCCGCGTAATCCCCCAGGGCGAATACGACGCCGTCGGCCCGCGGCTCGGCGAAGCGCTGGCCGCGCGTGGGGCAGCTATAGGTCGGCATCGGCGTCTCGACGAGCGCCAGTCCCGATTGCAGCTCCGTGAACGGCTGCAGGTCCTTCGCCGCCGTGTAGAGCGCCGTTTGCTCGATGTACGGCAGCAACTGAAAGCCCCAGCCGAACCGTTCGAAGCCGGCCGATTCCGCGTCTGCGGGCGAGGTATAGAAATCGTCGGAGTTCGTGCCGGCGCTCGGATAATACGTGTGGGCGCTCAGGTGGTTCTCGATGCCCAGCCCGATTTGCTTAAGGTTGTTCGTGCACTGCTGCCGCCGTGCCGCCTCGCGCGCCGCTTGCACTGCCGGCAAGAGCAGCGCCACCAGTACGCCGATTATGGCAATCACCACCAGCAGCTCAACCAGCGTGAATCCTCGACTGGGCTTGTTCATAAGACCGCCTCGTTGAGCTAGGTCCCGCTGCCGTGAAGAGCCGGCGGCGCCGTCGATCGCCGTTCGATCAGTTTCTCCGCAATCACGACGCGGTCCGGCTCCGCGTTGTCCGTTTCGATCTGCCGCACGAGCAAGTTGGCGCCAACGCGGCCGATGTGGGCCGTGTTGAAGCCCATCGTCGTTAGCGGCGGCGTCATATAGCGCGTGGCCTGCAAATCGTTGAACGCGATGACGCTCAGGTCCTCCGGAATCTTCACGCCGTGCTGCCAGGCGGCCAGGTACACCGCCATCGCTTCGACATGGCAGTAGCAAAGCACGGACGTCGGCCGATCCTCGCCGCTGAACAGGACTTTCGGTAGCTCCGACTCCGGCAAATGCCAGAAGCGGATCGCATCCCCCAGCCCCGCTTCCTTCATCGCCTTCTCATAACCGGCGTGACGGTCGTCGACGCTGAAGTGCTTGCGAATCGAATCGTGCAGATACATGTCGATCCGCTTGTGACCCAGCTCGATCAGCCGGCGCGTCGCGATGTAGGCGCCCCCTTCGTCGTCGGTCACGGCGCATGGCCACGTCGCGATGGTCTTATCCATCAGCAGCACCCGCGGCAGCCGCGACTTTTCGACCGCTTCGCGGGCGTCGTCCGGCAGGTAATGCGAGATCGCAATACCATCGAGCCGGCCGTCGTGCAGCAGCTCGATCCAATCGCCGCTCTCGTCATAAGGAACGATCACCACGTGATAGCCGTGATCGTGCATGCCGCAGGTGAACCCGCCGGCGATCTCGCCCATCGTCCCTTCGTGGATCCAGGCGGTGTGCGCATGAAACAGCCCGACGGCGTGCGTCTTGCAGCGCGAAAAGGCCTGCGCGCGCCAATTGCGCTGGTAGCCCATCTCCTTCGCCAGGCGGCGAATCCGCTCGGCCCGCTCCGCGCTGCGGCTCGACAGCGAGCCGTCGCCGCGCAGCGCGCGGGCCACCGTGGAGCTGGAGACGCCCGCCTTCTTCGCAATCGCGTAAATGGTCACGCCCATAGCGTTAGTCTATTGAGGTGCAGAGAGGCGACGGCGACCGGCGTGAGGCGCCAGTCGCTTTGAGAGCGGCGCGTGTGACACTAGTGTCATTTGCATCGCGTTTCTCGTTCGGCTAGAATATCGAAGCCGCACGAAACGATGAGGGAGTTTGATGAGATCGCTGTGACACTGGTGTCAAAGCTACCGCGACCCTACAACTCCGTCAACTATTTCTGCCACTTTTTCCGGTCTCTTTTCTGGCGAGGGCGCAGCGCGGGGAAACCCTGCTCACTGACTATCTATATAGGCAGCGTCCTGCGCACTAACCTCATCCGCATAACTGCCGACTCTTCTTTCCATGGCCGCGCTTCCAACGTCAGCCGCCATCCGAACCAACGGAACCCTGCCGACCCGGGAAAAAATCGGCTATGGCCTCGGCGACTGCGCCGCGAACTTCGTGTTCCAGACGCAGATCATGTTCCTGATGAGCTTCTACACCGACGTGTTCGGCATCTCCGCCGTCGCCGCCGGCAACATCTTTCTCTTCTCCCGGCTGTGGGACGCGATCAACGACCCGATCATGGGGAGCATCGCCGATCGCACGACCACACGGTGGGGCAAGTTCCGGCCGTGGATCTTGGCGACCGCGCTTCCCTTCGCCGGCCTGTTCGTCCTCTGCTACACCACGCCGGACTTCAGCTACGCCGGCAAGATCGTCTGGGCGGTCATCACCTACAACGCCCTGATGATGATGTACACCGCCAACAACATTCCCTACTCCGCGCTGACCGGCGTGATGACCGGCGACATGGCCGAGCGGGCGAGCCTGGTGCAGTGGCGATTCGTCATGGCCATGGTCGCGCAGTTCGCCGTGCAGACGTACACGCTGGTGCTGGTCAAAAAGTTCGGCGGCGACGACCCGGCCCTCGGCTACCAGTTGACGATGTCGCTATGGGCGGCTGTGGCGGTGGTGTTCTTCATCATCACCTTCGCCACGACGAAAGAGCGGATCGCTCCGCCGCCGGAGCAAAAATCCTCGCCGGGGCAGGATCTGAACGACCTGTTCCACAACCCCAATTGGCTGTCCTTGGCTGGCGCCACGCTATTCATCTTCATCGCCCTGGTGCTCCGGGGCAGCGCCACGCCCTACTACTTTCAGTACTACCTGGAGCGCACCGAGCTGTTCGGCGTCGAGAAATCGCGGGCCGAGCTGATGGGATGGTTCAACGGCGTCAGCACCGCGCTGACAATCGTCGGCGTCTTGCTCTCGAAGCCGTTGGTGCTCCGCTTCGGCAAGCGCGACGTCTTTCGGGCGGCCCTGTTCGGCACGGCGCTCTGCGCTCTGGCCTTCTACATGGCGCCCCCGACGGCAGTGGAAGGGATCTTCGCGCTCCATTATTTGCTGCAGTTCATCTACGGAATCAGCATTTCCCTGTTGTGGGCCATGATGGCCGACGTCGCCGACTTCACCGAGTGGACAATGTCGCGCCGCGCGACGGCGATGACCTTTGCCGCGACGGTCTTCGCCCTGAAGCTCGGCCTCAGCATCGGCGGCGCCCTGCAGGGGTATCTGCTCGAGTACTACGGCTACCAGGCGAACGTGGAGCAATCCGCCGTCGCGAAAGAGGGGATTTCCAAGATCATGAGCCTGTTCCCGGCGATCGCGTTCCTGGTCGCCGTCGCCATCCTCGCCTTCTATCGAATCGACCGCCGCACAGAATATGAGATGCACGATGCACTAACCGCCAAGCGGCATGGATCGAGCGATGCGTAGCGTGTTGCCAGAACTAAGTTGGGAGAGCCGAAGATGACGACGCGAATTGCATCGGCCGGACTGATGGTTTTGGCTGTGACCGCGCGAGCCGTCACCGCTGACGACGCCCGCACTCTAAAACAAGCGTTCGCAAATCGCTTTCTCGTCGGCGCGGCGATCGGCACGCATCATGTCATCGGCGAAGAATCTGCAGCCATCGAACTAGTCGGCCGGCAGTTCGACTCCATCACCTCCGAAAACCTGCTCAAATGGGCGGAGGTCCATCCCGAGCGGGAACAGTACAATTTCGCGCCGGCCGACAAGTACGTGGCGTTCGGCGAAAAGCACGGCATGTTCATCGTCGGCCACACGCTGGTCTGGCACAACCAAACGCCCAGTTGGGTCTTCGAAGGCGACGACCGCAAGCCGCTGACGCGCGAGCAGCTACTCCGGCGGATGCGCGAACATATTCACACAGTCGTCGGCCGCTACAAAGGCCGGATCCACGCCTGGGATGTGGTGAACGAAGCCTTCGAGGACGACGGTCGCTTACGCGAAACGCCGTGGAAGCGAATCATCGGCGACGATTATCTGGAACACGCCTTTCGCTTCGCCCACGAGGCCGACTCCGACGCCGAGCTGTACTACAACGACTACAACGAGTGGCATCCCGGCAAGCGCCGCGCCATCTCACAACTCGTGAAGTCGCTGCAAGCCAAAGACGTCCGCATCGACGGCGTCGGCATGCAGGGGCACTGGGGGATGGATTACCCGTCGCTGGAAGAGCTCGACGCTACGATCCGCCAGTACCGCGACCTTGGCGTGAAGGTGATGGTCACCGAGCTAGATATCAACTTTCTCCCCCGCCCTGATCAGGAGCAAGACGCCGACGTCGCCCGCAACTACGCGGCCAGCGAAAAGCTGAATCCCTACGCCGAGGGGCTGCCCGAGGAAGTCAACGCCTTCCTGGCCTGCCGGTACGGCGACCTGTTCGAGCTGCTCGTAAAGCACGCCGACAAGATCGACCGCGTTACCTTCTGGGGCGTGCACGACGGCCACAGTTGGCTTAATAATTGGCCCATCCGCGGCCGCACCGCCCACCCGCTGCTGTTCGACCGGAACCTGCAGCCGAAGCCGGCGTTCAACGCCGTCCTTGAAGCGGCGCATCCGTCAGCAGATCAGTAATGAAGCGCTCGCACGAGATTTGAGTCAGGAACGTTCGATATGGCATCCACGATTGAAACCCGCGAGTCACCGCGATACCGCGACCCGACCGCGCCCATTGCCAAGCGAGTCGCCGATCTGTTGGCGCGCATGACGCTTGAAGAGAAAGTCGCCCAGATGACCTGCATCTGGCGGCAGAAGGACGTCCTGCTGCTGGACGACGAGGGCAACTTCGACCAGGCCAAGGCGAGGCAAAACTTCGGCCACGGCCGCGGCCTCGGGCAGATCGGCCGGATCAGCGACTCCGGCGGCGGCAAGTCGGCGCGCGACATGGCCGAGCTGACCAACGTCATCCAGCAGTTCTTCATCAACAATAGCCGCCTGGGAATCCCGATCCTCTTCCACGAGGAATGCCTGCACGGACTCGCCGGCGTCGAGGCGACCAGCTTCCCTCAGCCGATCGGCCTGGCCTCCACGTTCGATCCGGATCTGATCGAGCGTCTGTACGCCATGACCGCCGCCGAGACGCGAGCCCGCGGCGCCCACCAAGCGCTGGCGCCCGTCGTGGACGTAGCCCGCGACCCGCGCTGGGGTCGCGTCGAAGAAACTTTCGGCGAAGACCCCCACTTGGTTGCGCAACTGGGCGTCGCCGCCGTACGAGGGCTCCAAGGCGACGGCCGGTTTGCCGACAAAACGCGGCTCATCGCCACGCTCAAGCACTTTGCTGCGCACGGCCAGCCCGAATCCGGCAACAACTGCGCGCCGGTGAACGTCTCCGAACGTCTGCTCCGCGAGACGTTCCTGCAGCCGTTTAAGGAAGCCATCCACCGCGGCGGCGCGCTGAGCGTCATGGCCTCCTACAACGAGATCGATGGCGTCCCGTCTCACGCCAGCGAGTGGCTGCTGCGAGACGTGCTCCGCGGCGAATGGAAATTCCGCGGCGCCGTCGTCTCCGATTACTACGCCATTCGCGAACTGGCAGAACGTCCCGAGTTGTACGGCCACCATGTAGCGACCGACGGCCCAGAGGCGGCGTTGCTCGCCGTAAAGGCGGGCGTGAACATCGAGCTGCCGGAGCCGGATTGCTACACGGAGCTAACGGCGCTGGTTCGCGAAGGCGCGTTATCGGAATCGAAGCTGGATGAACTCGTGGCTCCGCTGTTGGAATTCAAGTTCCGGCTGGGCCTCTTCGAAAATCCGTTTGTCGATCCAGAATCCGCCGAGCGGATGGCGAGCGAGACGCGCCATCGCGAACTGGCGCTGGAAGCAGCCCGCAAAACGATCACGCTCTTAAAAAACGTCGGCGTCGCCCCGCTCGATCCGGCGAACATCCGAACGATCGCCGTCATCGGGCCGAACGCCGACCGCGAGCTCCTTGGCGGCTACAGCGGCCGACCG
>DASVCM010000014.1:0-3499 GCA_036381635.1 Lacipirellula sp. | reverse complement strand
CGGAATCCGGTGAACGAGTATGTCTTCCCCGAGGACATTTACAATCAGAAGAAGATGGAGAAACTGTTTGGGCTGATCAACCGCGGATGTTTTCAGGGACACACGCATGTGCCGGGCGTGTTCCTGGAGAGCCTGGAGTTTATCACGCCCGAGCAGGTGGAGCATGTGTTCAATATTGGCAACGAGCGGTTCATGGTGAACGTCGGCTCGGTCGGCCAGCCGCGCGACGGGGACCCGCGATCGTGCTACATCATTCAGGAAGACGACAAGATTACGTTCCACCGCATCGAATACGATTGGGGCAAGACGGCGGAGAAGATCTACCAGACGCCCGATTTGGATAATTTTCTGGGCGACCGCATCAAGGAGGGCCGGTAGCGCACCGATGCGCCGCCGACGCGCCGTTCAGGCCGACGCGCGCCTGAAATAGTACGGAGCCGGAAACAGGCTCGTCTCACCATTGCAGCATTCAGCCGCAACGCGGCGACAGTCAATAGCCAGGGTCGTGAGCCCCTGGTACAAGCCCATTAAGGAACGTAAGCCCCAACGGGGCGACAGTACGATGGCCAGCGCACTGCCGCCCCGTTGGGGCTTACGTTTTCTATGGCGAAGCGACCCAGGGCTGACGCCCCTGGCTATTGACGGTCGGCCCTTTGGGCCTAGGACAGATTGATTCTGAGGACACAGTGAATCGCCGCGTTTTACTTTTTTTTCTGCTTTCCTTTATCGTCATCCAGGTGACGGCCTGGATGGCCACGCCGCCTCGGGATGAGCAGGCGGCCAAACAGGCCGCCGAGGGCGACGCTGCCGATGCGGCCAATGACCCGGCCGAGGACGATGCTGAAGCTGCCGGCGACGACGCGGCGAATGACAACGCCGATGAAGGGCCTAATCAAGACGCCCTTGCGGACGATGCGGCCGGCGCCGCGGAGCCGGAAGGGGAGGTGCCGGCGAGGATCGTGACGCTCGGCTCGGTCGATGAGTCGACTGGCTACCGGATGCTGGTGCATCTGACGAACGCCGGCGCGGCGGTGACGCGGATCGAGCTGGCGAGCCCGCGGTATCTCGATCTGCATGATCGCAAGGGATACCTGGGGCACTTGTCGCTGACGGCCGACGGCGGCGCGGGGCTGTTGGTGCAAGCGGTCGGCCATGGCACGCCGGCGGCTGAGGCGGGCGTGCAGGTTGGCGATCGGATCGTCGAGGCCGGTCGGCAAGAGCTTACGCCGCTGAAAACGCTCGAGGAGTTTGCGAAGGTTCTAGCGGAGACAAGGCCGGGCCAGGAGTTGAAGCTCGCCGTCCAGCGGGACGGCAATCGGCAGACGCTCACCGCGACGCTCGAGCGGCGGCCGCTGGAAGTGATCCGCCCGGAAGCGGAGAACGTTCTGTTGCGAAAGGAACGGCTGCCCGAGGGGTTCGAGGCGCCGCCGTCGTTTCTGCTCACCTTGGCCGAGATCGACAACCAGCGACTGGCCGACGACAAGGAGGCGCTGCCGGGCGTCGATCTGCACACGGCGAACTGGCGGATCGTGCCCGACGAGCAGGGCCAGGCGGCCGGCGATGCGGTGACGTTCGAGCGGCGGTTGCCCGATCATGGGCTGGTGGTGACCAAGCGGTACCGGCTCAAGAAGGCCGCCGACGCGCAAGCCGCCAACGCGGCCCCGGCGTACGACCTGACGCTCGAGATTTCGATTCGCAACGAAGGGGAGGGCGAGGCGCGGACGGTCGCTTATCGGCTCGACGGGCCAAATGGTCTGCCGATCGAGGGCTGGTGGTATGCGACCAAGGTCGGCCGCGGGTGGAGCGCCGCGGGGTTGCGCGACGTGGTGGGCCGGTTCTTTCTGGGCGCGACGGCACAGCAGGGCGCGGTGGCGATTGTCGAGGACGACGTCGAGCCCTTCGAGGGCGAAGAGATGGCGTTCATGAGCGTCGACGCCCAATACTTCGCCGCGGCGCTATTGCCGATTATCGACGTGCCCGATGAAAGCTGGATTCCGCGCGTGCGGAGCGTCGTCGCCGGCACGGCGCCGCCGGAGGTGGACGCGAAGTACGCCAACGTCACCTGCCAGTTGTACAGTGAGCCTCTCGCCATCGAGCCTGGCCAAACGGTGACGCACGGGTACACGGTGTTTGCCGGGCCGAAGCAGCCGGAGCTACTCGCGCAGTATTACCCCGACGAGGCGCCGGCGTATTCGATCAACGATCTGGTGTATTACGGTTTGTTCGGGCCGGTCGCCCGGGCGATGGTCGGGCTGCTGCATGTGTTTTACAGCTTCGTCGGCAATTACGGCATCGCGATCATCGTGCTCACGGTGCTGGTGCGCGGGCTGATGTTTCCCGTCAGCCGCGGGCAGGCCAAGAGCATGGCCAAGCTGCAAGAGCTGCGGCCCGAGATGGAGAAGATCAAGGAGAAGTACAAGGGAGATCAGCAGAAGCAAGCCGCAGCGATGCAGCAGTTGTATCGCAAGCACAACGTCAATCCGCTCGCCGGATGCCTGCCGATGCTGATTCAGTTGCCGGTGTTTATCGGCCTGTACCGCGGGCTGGCGGTGGACGTCGAGCTGCGCGGCTCGCCGCTGATCAGCGAGAGCGTCCGCTGGTGCTCGAACCTGGCGGCGCCGGACATGCTGTACGACTGGTCGTGGTTCATGCCCGACTTCATCACCCGCGGCGAAGGGCTGCTGGGGCTGGGGCCCTACCTGAACGTGCTGCCGCTGGTGACGATCGTGCTGTTCCTGGCGCAGCAGAAGATGTTCATGCCGGAGCCGACCAACGAGCAGGCGGCGCTGCAGCAGAAGGTGATGAAGTACATGATGATCTTCATGGGCATCTTGTTTTACAAAGTGCCGAGCGGGTTGTGCATTTACTTCATCGCTTCCAGTCTGTGGGGCATCGCCGAGCGGAAGTTGATTCCGCCGCCATCGGCGAGCGGCGGAAGCAGCGGACCTGCGCCTTTTGAACCGGCGCCTAAGTCGAGCGGCTCCGGCGGAAAGCTGCCGCAGAAATGGCAGGGTAAGGACGGATCAGCGCGCGGACGGCAGGGGGCGAAGGCGAAGCGGCGGAAGTAGTGTAGGCCTCTCGCTCCGCGAGAGGCGATCATCTCGTGGAACGAGATGACTACACTGGATCATCCCTTCCCTAACCTCTCCCATCGAGGGAGGGGGATCTTGACGTGGCTTACGACGTTCACGACACCATTGCGGCAGTAGCATCGCCGGCGGGCGGGGCGGCGCGCGGGGTTGTGCGAGTGAGTGGGCCGGAAGCCGTTGCGGCGTTTTCTCGGCGCTTCACGCCGGATGATTCGGCCATTGTTCTAAGCCGCGAGCGGCGGGCGCGGCGGATTGCGGGCGTGCTGCGAGTGGAAGCCGATGGGGAGCGGCCGGCGCTTGAGCTTCCCGGGCAGTTGTTCGTTTGGCCGTCGTCGCGGAGCTACACGCGCGAGCCGGCGGCGGAATTTCATACGATCGGCTCGCCGCCCTTGCTCGCGGCGGTGCTCGAG
>DASVCM010000013.1:0-9305 GCA_036381635.1 Lacipirellula sp. | reverse complement strand
CGGGTGGCGAGGGCGCCGACGCGGTTGGTGGATTGCTGGCCGCCGTTGTTCAGCGCGGCGCCGTCCTCGGCGCGGGTGAAGTCGTTGAAGGTGGTCGGCACGGCGTAGACGGGGCGGGTCTCGCCGGGCGAGAGGGCGGCGCCGTGGCCGAGCTGCACTTCGCGGCGGAGGCGCTTCAGCGCGGCCGCGTGTTCGGGGGCGTTGATGACGTTGGTGATCTCGTAGGGATCGGCCTGGAGGTCGTACAGCTCGTCGACGTTTTCGTAGTCGTTGTAGCGGACGTACTTGTAGCGGTTGTCGACGACGGTTTGCCAACTGTTGGTGTGAGGGGCGTGGCCGTCGTAGTTCTGTTCGAGGTAGAGCACCTCGCGGCCGGCGACGGGGCTTCCCTCGAGGTAGGGGAGCAGCGACTCGCCCTGCATCGACGCGGGGACTTCGACGCCGGCCGCGGCCAGCAGCGTGGGGGCGAGGTCGATCTGCGTGACGAGCTGGTCGGGCGTCTGGCCGCCGGCGGCGAGCGTGGGGTGGCGGACGATCAGCGGCGTGCGGGCTGAGAATTCGTAAGGGAGCGACTTGCCGCCGAGGCCGTGCTCGCGCCAGCCGAGGCCGCTGTCGCTGGTGAAGACGATGATCGTGTTGTCGAGCAGCCCCTGCGCTTCGAGCTGATCGAGGACGCGGCCGACGCTGTCGTCGACGTCTTTCAGCTGGCGGAGCTGGCCGAGGATGGCGGCGTTCGAGGTACCGGTAACGCCGGGGACCGGATCGCCGCCGGACGGGCCGCCGGGGCGCGAGAGGATCGGCTTGTTGGCGTCGAGGACCGCCTCGGGGTAGTTGTTCTGCGGGAACGTGTCGAGGTGGGCTTGGACCTGGGCGGTTGAGTAGAGATTGCGATTGGCGGGGGAGACGTCGTCGGGATTGGTCGTCGGGGCGTGGACCGCTTTGTAGGAGACGACCAGGGCGAATGGCTCATTGCCCGCGCTCTCGGCGAGGAAGGTGTTGGCGTAGGTGGCGAGCGTGTCGGACGTGTAGCCGGTGGTGTTGACGATCGCGCCGTTGACGTTGAGCTGGATGTCGCGGTGCGTGCCCTGGTTGCCGGTGAAGCCGGCCCAGTAGTCCCAGCCCGGGCGGGGCTCGCCGCCGCGGTTTTCGGGGTTGCCGGCGCCCATCCACGAGTCGAGGTGGTACTTGCCGACGTAGCCGGTGCGGTAGCCGGCGTCGTTCAGGACTTCGTGCCACATCACCGCGTCGTCCATGTCGGGCGCCCGGGCGGCGTGCTGGTCGTTGCCGGTCCAGCCGTTGGCCGACATGTACTGGCCGGTGAGGAACGAGGCCCGCCAGGGGGAGCAGAGCGGGGTGGTGGCGTAGGAGCGGTCGAAGCGGACGCCTTCGGCGGCGAGCTGGTCGAGGTTAGGCGTCTGGGCGAACGGGTGGCCGTAGGCGCCGAGGGCGTCGAAGCGGAGATCGTCGGTGGCGAAGACGACGATGTTCGGGCGGGGGTCTTGCGCGCGAGCGTTTGATGCGGCAAACGATGCAACGCCGCAAAGGGCGGCGGCCAGGGCGGGGATCAGACGCTGGGACATCAAGGGCTCCGAATCAAACCGTTACAAAGGGTCTTGCCCAAAATATCTGTGGGAGCGGTCTCTGACCGCGATTTCTGATCGCCACTCCACAAGCTCTTGTGGTGGAAGGTGTAATCGGCGTCGGAGACGCCTCCCACAAACCGTATTTTGGGCGAGCCCGTGGGGCGCAAAGAAGGGGCGACGCGTTCGCCCCGCCCGCGTTTTGTTGGCTACCAGAGATTAACGAATCGTGTTTCGCCGTTACTGGGAAAACCAGCGTAATTCGAGGAATTGCGGTTCGGTGGAACTTTCGCAGGCCGGTAATACGGACGTGCCGGGACATGGCGCCGCGGGATAGGACCTGGTTACGAACGGACTATCGCAGAGACGCGGAGGCGCCGAGGAATTCGCGGTGAAAAAGGGAGAATTCGGTAAGGCGATTTCGACGCCGATCTTGTTCGTTTGCGGCATTCTTGGCTGGTCCTGGGGGGCGGCTGTATATATTGGGAGGAAGTCGGTAGTGGACAGTGGGTAGTCGGTAGGCCTAGGGCCGGCAGGCCGGGGGGTGGACCTTCTGGCTAGGATATAGTGGAGTGATGGGGTCGATCTCATCGCCCAGGCAGGCCGCGGGCGGCTTGGCGCTCGGCCTTATCCTGCCGGTCCAGGCGACGGCTTGGCGCTCGGCCTCGCCCTCCCGGTACTATTCCTTATTGTTCGATAGAGACACTATTAATCCCTCCCCTGGCCCCTCCGGGCGGTTACGCTTCCGGCTCGCCGGGGAGACTCGGAACAGAGACTATTTGCTATGGCTGATCGGTTTGGGGATTTTCTCATCAAGAAGGGGATCATCGGTCCTGAGCAGTTGGCGGAAGCGGAGACCGTCGCCAAGTCGCGGCGGCTGAAGGTTCAGGACGCGATTGTGCAGCTTGGGTACGCCGGCAGCGAGCAAATTGCCAAGGCGCTGGCGAAGCTCCACGGCTACGAGTTCTACGACCTGAACAACGTGCCGATCCCGCCGGCGGTGGTCGAGCTGGTGCCGGAGTCGGTGGCCCGCGAGAACGCGGTCATTCCGTTTTCGGAGGAGAACGGCGCCCTGAAGGTGCTGGTGAGCGACCCCAACGACTTCGAGACGTTCGACAAGCTGCAGTTCATTCTGAACCGGAAGATCGAGATCGGCGTTTCGACCCGCGAAAGCATTCTCGAGGCGATCAATCGCAACTACGGGCAGGTCGACGGCGAGTCGGCCGACTCGATGTTGCAGGAATTCACCGACACGGCGATCGACTTCACCGAGACCGAGGACGACGCGGCGGCGGATTCCGACGACGTGGTCGACGAGACGAGCGCCCCGATCGTGCGGCTGGTGCAATTGATGATTACCGAGGCGGTGCAACTACGGGCGAGCGACATTCATGTCGAGCCCTTCGAGGACCGGGTGCGGATCCGCTACCGGATCGACGGCATCCTGGTCGAGCGCGACAGCCCGCCGCGGCGTCTCTTGGGCGCCCTGCTGAGCCGCATCAAGATTCTCGCGAAGATGGACATCGCTGAGCGGCGGCGGACCCAGGACGGGCGGATCAAGATCACCGCCGGCGGCAAGGAGCTGGACCTGCGCGTGAGCATGCTGCCGACGAATCATGGGCAGTCGTGCGTCATGCGGCTCTTGGACAAGGACAACATCAAGATCGGCGTGCGGCAGTTGGGGCTGTCGGAGCGCGACTTCAAGCAATTCCGGCAGCTCATTCGCCGACCCAACGGCATTCTGCTCGTGACGGGGCCGACCGGCTCCGGGAAGACGACCACGCTGTACGCGGCGATGAACGAGTTGAACCGGCCGGACCGCAAGATCATCACGGCCGAGGACCCAGTGGAGTACTATCTGCCGGGGATCAACCAGGTGGAGGTGCGGCACAACATCGGGCTGGACTTTGCGAAGATCATCCGCGCGATGCTTCGGCAGGCGCCGAATGTGATTCTCGTGGGCGAGATGCGCGACCATGAGACGGCCTCGATGGGCATTCAGGCGTCGCTCACGGGGCACTTGGTGTTCAGCACGCTGCACACGAACGACGCGCCCGGGGCGATCACGCGGATGGTGGACATTGGCGTGCCGGCGTACCTGGTGGCGGGGTCGGTCATTGGCGTCTTGGCCCAGCGGCTGGTGCGCGTGGTCTGCTCGAAGTGCAAACAGCCGTTCCAGCCGACCGAGGCGCAGCTCGACGCGGCGGGAATCACGCCCGAGCAGGCGGCCAGCGCGACGTTCATGAAGGGCGTCGGCTGCTCGCACTGCGGCAAGAGCGGGTACCGGGGGCGCATCGGCATTTACGAGCTGATGACGATGACGTCGAAGGTGCGCGAGCTGGCGTTTGCGGGGGCGTCGACGCTGGAGATTCGCAAGGCGGCGGTGAAGGGCGGCATGACGACGCTGTACCAGGACGGCCTGAACAAGACGATGGCGGGGATCACGACGCTGGAAGAAGTGTTCCGCGTATCGAAGAAGGAGCAGACGGAGTGAGGCGAGCGCGCTCCGGTGCGATTACGCGGCTTGCATCGGTTCTTCAGCCGCAACGCGGCGGTAGTTAATAGCCAGGGGCGTGAGCCCCTGGTGGACGTGTTCAGTGCGATCCCGTAAGCCCCAAGGGGGCGACAGTACTGCCGCCCCCTTGGGGCTTACGTTCTTAACGGCAAGATCTACCAGGGGCTCGCGCGCCTGGCTATTGACTTTCGGTCCGTTGGGCCTGAATGCAATTGCCCGTAGGCCTTGAAACACTTGAGTTTGCGCGCCCTGGCCGACATAATGTTAGCACGGCGAGCGGCGCGGCTTTTTCAACGTCTGCGGCGCGCGCCGAGGCGGCGGCGCCGGCGCGGAACAGCCGGCGTGGCGGCGTCTAGAGTGGCTCTTCGCTTCTAGCGGTTCGCACGTTCGACGTTCGATGGAAGAGGCTTTCCAGAAGCGCCTGTGACAGACGCGCTCCAGCGCGCACGCGCAGGAAACGGGAATCGAGTGGCATGGGAACAATTCTGATCGACAAGCTGCTCTCGGCTCAGGTGAAGCAGGGGGCGAGCGATCTTCATATCTCGGTCGGCCAGCCGCCGGTGCTCCGGCTGCATGGGCGGATGCAAAAGCTCAAGACAAAGGTGCTTGAGCCGGCCGACACGATGGGGCTGATGAAGAGCATCACGCCCGACCGCTGCCAGCAGGAGTTTCAGGAGACCGGCAGCACCGACTTCGGGTTCGCCTTCGGCGACCAGGCGCGGTTCCGCGTGTCGGTGTTCCGGCAGAAGGGGAACGTCTCGCTGGTCTTGCGGCAGATTCCGGTGAAGCTGTTGTCGATGGACGACCTCGGCTTGCCGCCGGTGTTCAAGGAACTCATCAAGCGTCCCCGCGGGCTGATCCTCGTGACGGGGCCGACCGGTTCGGGCAAGAGCACATCGCTCGCCGGGATGGTCGATGAGATCAACAACACGATGGATCATCACATCATCACGATTGAGGATCCAATCGAGTTCTATCACAACCATAAGAAGTCGACCGTCAACCAGCGCGAAGTGGGCGTCGACGTCACGAGCTTCGCCGAGGCGATTCGCCGGGCGCTGCGGCAGGACCCGGACGTGATTCTCGTGGGCGAAATGCGCGACCTGGAGACGATCGAGGCGGCGATCACCGCGGCCGAAACGGGGCACGTGGTGTTCGGCACGCTTCATACGTCGAGCGCCGCCGGCACGATCAACCGGATCATCGACGTGTTCCCGAGCCATCAGCAGGATCAGATCCGCACGCAGCTCGCGTCGTCGATCATCGGGATTCTCGCCCAGCAACTGCTGCCGCGGATCGGCGGCGGCCGGATCGCCGGGTTCGAGACGCTGGTCGTGACGCCGGGCATCGCGAACCTGATTCGCGAGAACAAGATTTTCCGCATCACCTCGGCGATTCAGACGGGGTCGAAGTACGGCATGCAGCTTCTGGACGATCACTTGTTCCACCACTGGCGGAAGGAGATCGTCGCGGAGGAAGACGTGCTGGCGAAGGCCAACAGCCCGGACGATCTGGCGAAGCGCATCGCCGCGGCGAAGCGGGGGATTTTTGATGATCCGTCGCAACAGCAAGGCGAGCCGGCGGCGTGAAGAAGGAGCTATTAGCTATTAGCCGTTAGCTATTAGCCAGAAGAGAACAAACAAAGTTGCGATCGCATCGAGAGTTTCCATCTAAAGTACTCAAACTCCTCTGGCTAACAGCTAAGAGCTAATAGCGAACAGCTTTCCTATGGCCCAACGCCGCATCGGACAAATCCTGGTTGACCTTGGCTACGTCTCGGACGAGCAGCTTGAGCTATTGCTCGACGAGCAGCAGCAGCGGCCTGGGCAGATGCTTGGGCAAGTGGCCATGGACATGGGGCTCATCAATGATGAGCAGCTTGCCCAGGCGCTCGCCGAGCAGCTTCACCTGCGGGTGGTGACGTTGGGCGATCTGACGATCGAGCCGAAGGTGCTCGAGATGGTTACCGAGCCGATGGCGCAGATGTACCGCATCGTGCCGACGGAATTCGACGGGCAAACGCTGACCGTGGCGATGTGCGACCCGCAGAACCTAGGCGTACAGGACGAGCTGCGGACCTTTCTGGGCTACAACATCAAGGTGGTCGTGGCGACCGAGCCGGCGATGCTGGCCGCGCTGGAGCGGTACTACGGCGAGAATACCGAGAGCGTCGAGAGCATCGTCACCGCCATGGAGGCGGACGAGGAGCTGGCGGCAGCCGCTGCGCGGCTCGAGGGGGCGACAATCGACCTGGCGGGCGCCGAGGCGCTGGCCGACAGCGCCCCGGTTCGCAAGCTGCTGAACATGGTGCTGCTGCTGGCGATCAAGGATCACGCCAGCGACTTGCACTTCGAGCCGTTTGAGGACGAGTTCCGCATCCGCATCAAGGCCGACGGCGTGCTGTACGAAATGGTGCCGCCGCCGCGGCATCTGGCGTTTGCGATCACTACCCGCATCAAGGTGATGGCGAACCTCGACATCGCCGAGCGGCGGCTGCCGCAGGACGGGCGGATTGAGCTGACCGTCGGCGGCCACCCGGTCGACCTGCGGGTGAGCGTGCTGCCCACCATGTTCGGCGAGAGCGTGGTCATGCGGGTGCTCGACCGGTCGGTCGTGTCCCTCGACCTGGAAAAGGTCGGCATGAACAAGGAGATTCTCTCGGACTTTCGCGTGGCCATCGCCAAGCCCAACGGCATCGTGCTGGTGACGGGACCGACCGGCTCGGGGAAGACGACCACGCTGTACTCGGCGCTGAACGAGCTGAATTCGATCCACGACAAGCTGATCACGACCGAGGACCCGGTCGAGTACGACATGGAGGGGATCGTCCAGGTGCCGATCGACGCGTCGATTGGCAACACGTTTGCTCAGTGTTTGCGGTCGATCCTGCGGCAGGACCCGGACAAGATCCTGGTGGGCGAGATTCGGGACCTGGAGACGGCGGAGATCGCGGTGCAGGCGTCGCTCACGGGGCACATGGTGTTCAGCACGCTGCACACGAACGACGCCCCCAGCACGATCACCCGGCTCAAAGACATGGGCGTGCCGACGTTCCTGATCACGGCGACTGTCGAGGCCATTTTGGCCCAGCGGCTGGTCCGGCGGGTCTGCACCAAGTGCAAGGAAGAGCACGTCCCCTCGAAGGAAATGCTGGACGACCTGGAACTTACGGCGGCCGATCTGAAGGGGAAGCGGTTTTTTCGTGGCTCCGGATGCGAAAACTGCAACAATACTGGATACAAGGGCCGCGTAGGGTTGTTCGAGCTGATGATCATGAACAACGAGCTGCGGGACCTGATCATGCGGAACGCCTCGACGGACGACCTGCGAAGCGCCGCCGAGCGGGCCGGGATGGTCACGCTGCGCAAAGCGGGGTTGAAGGCGTGCTTTGAGGGGACGACGACCGCGGAAGAGGTGATTCGGGAGACGATTTTGGAGGCGTAGTGGGTAGTCGGTAGTCGGTAGGGGGTAGTATTCGGGAAGTTGGTAGTAGGTAGACGGTAGGGGGTAGTCGAATTTACTACCGACTACCCCCTACCCACTACCGACTGGAAGCAAGGGGCCGCGTGGCAATCGGGTGCGTCGGGCGCACCTAAGAGGATCGAAGACAATGCCCACTTTTCAATTCGAGGCGATGGACTCCACCGGCGCCGAGATCAAGGACGTGATCGAGGCGGCCACCGAGGAAGATGCGCAGGCCACGATCCGGCAGATGGGGTACTTCGTCACGAAGATCTCCGTCAAGAAGAGCCGGAAGAAGGCCGAGGCGGCCTTAGGGAAGAAGAAGCGCGGGTTCGTCTTTGGCGGCGTGCGGAGCAAGGACCTCACCGCGTTCACCCGGCAGTTGTCGATTCTCCAGGACGCGGGCCTGCCTATCTTGCGCTCGCTGCGAATTCTCGCCGAGCAGGCGAAGCCCGGGCGCCTCAAGTACTCGCTCGAAGACACCTGCGAACATATCGAAGGCGGCGACACGCTCAGCGAGGCGATGGCCAAGAGTCCCAAGGCCTTCGACCGGCTGTACGTGAATATGATCAAGGCCGGCGAGGCGGGCGGCGCGCTGGAAATCATCCTCCAGCGGCTCGCCGATTTCAAAGAGCGGGCTGAGAGCCTGAAGCGCAAGGTCAAGTCGGCGATGATCTACCCGATCGTCGTCGTCACCGTGGCGGTGGGCATCTTGACGTTCATCATGATCAAGATCGTCCCCAGCTTTCAGGAGATCTTCGCCGACTTCGATCTCGAGCTGCCGGACATGACGCTCGCCCTGATCGCCGTGGCCGACTGGTGTCAGAACTACTGGTACCTGATCCCTGGCATCCCGATCACGATCTGGCTGACGATCAAGCTGATCCGCAAGTTCCGCCACGGCCGCATCGGCTGGGATCAGTTCGTGATCAAGGTGCCGATCTTCGGGCAGCTTATCGAGAAGAACATCATGGCCCGCACGTCGCGGACGCTGGGGACGCTGATCGCCTCGGGCGTGCCCATTCTCGAGGCGCTGAACATCACCCGCGAGACGGCCGGCAACGCGATCTTCGAGAAGATGTTCTTCAAGGTGAGCGAGCGGATTCGCGAGGGCGACGCGATCGCGCAGCCGATGAAGGAGTACTCGAAGCTCTCGTTCCATCCGGTGGCCGCGTTCTTCTGGTTCTGCTTCATCGGCGGGCCGATTGGGCTCTTGATCTACATGCTGAAATACCGTCAGCGGGTCGTCGACGACATCGTGGTGAACATGGTGGACGTCGGCGAGGAGACGGGCGAGCTCGATACGATGCTCTACAAGGTGGCCGACACGTACGACGAAGAAGTCGCCGTGCTGACCGACGGGCTGACGAAGCTGATGGAGCCGCTGCTGATTCTGTTCCTGGGCGGCGCCGTCGGGTTCATCGTCATCGCGCTGTTCGTGCCGCTGGTGGACCTGATCAATAACCTGTCGGGGTAAGCGGGTCGAGGGCGGAGGGTCGAGAGTCGAGGGCCGGAAAAAGCGGACAACTTCTGGCTCTGGACCCTCGACCCTGGACCCTCGACCATCCCCGGCATGCAAGTTGCGAATGCTAGCTGGCTAGACTTGCGCAACTGCTTGTTTTGCAGACGTTTACGGCGTGGGGGGTTCGATTTTGCGTTGCGAAATCGCACGCGCCGCCTCATTTTGCGGCGGTTTGTCGACGCGCCGGAGCCGTACCGCCGTAGCGGGGGAGCATGGAGAATTGCAG
>DASVCM010000012.1:0-2535 GCA_036381635.1 Lacipirellula sp. | reverse complement strand
TGCGGCCGGCGTATCGAATGGCGCCGGCGCGTCAGCCAAATCGACCCGTGCGGCAACGGGATTCTGCTCCAAGAACTGAAGCAGATAGGCGTGCGGCGAAAAGATGCGCGGCGTCGGCGTTCCGCGTCCTGGCGGGAACTTCCCATGGGCCGCGTGATGGTTCTGCAGCGCCAGCCCGATCTGCCGCAAGTTGTTCGAGCACGAGCTGCGGCGAGCCGCTTCGCGAGCGGCTTGCACCGCCGGCAGCAAGATCGCTACCAGCACGCCAATGATGGCGGTCACCACCAGCAGCTCGACAAGGGTAAAAGCTCGCCGCATGCGTGATAGGCTACTCTGCGATCACTCGCCCGACAATGTTCGACGGTGCATCGGCCAGCAATGTTCCATCATGCATGAAGACCACGCCCACCGGCCGGCCGCACTCCTAGTTCTCATTGCAATGAAGCCCGTGAAGAATCCTCGGGCGGACCCGCCGGTCTCCCGTGCCCGACGGCACGAATACCACCTTGTAGAAACGCGACCGAGGGCCGCGCAAGAAGAAAGCCGCGAAGCGGTCTTGGAGGTTTGCGGCGGGCGTTCTCGCCGCTACCAGCTATCGAGCCGAATCCTCAGCATCCAGTTTGAGCACATCACTCATTCCCGCGACGATGCGGCGATGTACGGCCGCCGGCTGCATGGCGAAAAGGATTCGGGAGTCCGCGTCGTAGAGCAGCGTACCATCCGCGGGTTGTGCAGCGTCCTCACCTGCGACTAGAGACTGGATGCGTTCGGCGAGTTGTCGGCCGTCAAGCGATGCATCCGAACGCACGCGATAGATTTCCAACTGCAACTTGGCGTTAACCGTGGCAAGCGATGTGATCTCGATGGTTCTCGGGCCGACGGCTCGCCACGCAAGCCCCAGCGGCTGAAGCACCGAGTCCATCGCCTCGTCCCAGGGCGCGTCAGCGGCGCTGCAGGCGACAGTCGATTGCGGCCACAGGCGTTCGCCGGCAAGCACCGGCCAGTCGACAAGCACCGCGACCTCAAGCTCTTCCTGCCAGAAGCGAAATACTTCGCGGAGCGGCGTATAGTGCGAAAACGTAAACTGCGCCGGCGCCGACAATCGTTCGGCGAGTGCGGCATGAGCGGGCTCCGTCGGCAACAGGTCGCGCGGATACTTCGTTCGCGCCGGCAGGCCCCGAGCAAGCCGGTAACGTTCCAGCAGGAACAAGACTTGATACTGAACCGAGGTTGGCGCTTCGACTCGTAGCGCGTCGCCTTCAACGACAAGCGTCGCGTCGCCGCCGTTGTGCGACCACGCGGCAGGCGACGCAAGCCGCGTTACCCAATCGCCAAGCTGCTTCGCCTTCTCGGGCGAACCCGCCAAGTCATTCACGGGGTAGTCGACGTTCCGGCGCGCATCCTCGCCAGAACGCTTTAGAAGTATGTGCTCGCCGTCGATGACCGGCGTGAGACGAAGCGGCTCCAGCGCACTCGCGAGCAACTGCTCAGTCGTGGCGTCCGTGACGTCGACCGAGACCGGCGTGGCCGCAGTAACGGCGGCCATGCGCAGCTCCACAGGATCGACGCTGACGGGCAAGCCGGAAATCTGAACCGCCAAATCAAGGAAGCGACAAAGGGGCGTCTTGTCGACGCTTACCTCGGGCAGGCGGCGAGCGAGCAGCGCGTCGACCGCCGCCGGCTTCCCGCCGCCGGCTTGCTCATCTCGACGGACCGCCTGAAGCGCCGCGGGCGGCGCTTCAGCAGGAATATCTGCGGCGTCGATTGCAGCAGAGCTCGAGCTCGGCCCGTCCTCGGCAGGCAACTGGCTCTCCGCAAGCGGGTCCTTTGGCGGCCCGGCGTAGAGCGCCGCCAGGTCGAGCCCTTCGGGATCAACGTCGAGCGGATCGATTCGCAGACGCGGCTCCGGTTCGGATTCAATGGGCGCTGCGTCCGCCGCAACTTCAAGCGATTCCTTCGGGGATGTCGCATCTTGTTGGCTTGCCGCCGCGTCCAGCGAAGGTTCTTCTACCTCGGCTGCCGTGATTTCGCTCTCTGACGGCTGAGGCGGCGCCGCTTCCTCACTGGTCGAGGCAATTGGGAGGAACGCCTCGGACGCGATCGGCTTGGCGACTTCGACGGCAGCCGGCTCGGCTTCCAGGGGAGGATCGCCTTGCGATTGTTCTTCGATGTCCGCTTGCTGCGGCGAGGTCGGTGCTGCGACGGACGGGATCTTCTCGCCTCCCGCTGCCGTGACCGGGTCATCGCGCAGCCAGGAGATCGTCACTCCCACGACGGCCGCTCCGGCAATCGCCGCGGAAACAAGCATGGCCGCGAATTTGGAGGCGCTCCACCCGCCGACATCGGCCGTCGGCATTGGCGTTTGCGGAACCGGAGGCGCCGACGTCGGATCGTTGATCGCCGCGAACTGTTCATCCTCGCCGTCAAATACCGATGAGGTCGCTTCCGCGATCTCGCGTGATGCAGACGAAGGAGCGAGTTCCTCTGGAGTGGCAAAGGCGTCCGTCGATTCGGGTTGCTCCGGAAACGCAACTA
>DASVCM010000011.1:0-4076 GCA_036381635.1 Lacipirellula sp. | reverse complement strand
GATTCGGGAGAAACTGTTCACGCTGCCGGACGACACGCTCGTGCTCCCCGGCCATGGGCCGGCGACGACGGTGGGTCGCGAGCGGCGCTTCAATCCGTTTGTGGGCGAAGGCGGGGAGATGCAGTCATTCTGAGCGCGGCGAAGAATCTAGCGTAACGCCAGATCCTTCGCTGCGCTCAGGATGACCGTTGCGCGCCTCCTACAGAATTCGCCGGCTTTCGGCGTCGTCGACAAAGAGATGCCAGGCGTCTAGGCGCATTCGCGGCTCGATGCGGTCGCCGGCGTGAAGACCGTTATCGGGCGGCAGTCGCATGGCGCAACGCTCGCCGGCGAGGCGGAAGTAGCCCAGCGATTCGTGGCCCATTTGTTCGATGGCTTCTAGCGTGACTGCGCCCAGCGCAGGCCCGGAAGTTGAAGCCGTCACATCTTCGGGGCGGACGCCAAGCCATGCGGCGCCGGCCGTGGAGGCCGCGCCGTCGCCCAGTGGAATGGCGCCCTCGGCATGGTGAAAGACGCCGTCGGCAAGCTGGCCGCGGATAAAGTTCATCGGCGGGCTGCCGATGAAGCCGGCGACGAATCGGTTAGCGGGGTGGCGATAGAGGGCCAATGGCGCATCAGCCTGCTTGACGACGCCCTGATCCATCACCACGATCCGCTCGCCGAGCGTCATCGCTTCGACCTGGTCGTGCGTGACGTAGATCATCGTCGTCTTGAGACGCTTGTGGAGCGCCGCTATTTCGGCCCGCATCTGCACGCGGAGCTTGGCGTCGAGGTTCGATAGCGGCTCGTCGAACAGAAATACCTGCGGCTGGCGGACGATCGCGCGGCCTAAGGCCACCCGCTGCCGCTGGCCGCCGGAGAGCTCGCGCGGTCGGTGATCGAGCATCGAGGTGATGCCGAGCGTTTCCGCAGTCTCACTGACGCGCCGCGAGATTTCCGGCTTCGGCGTCCGCCGCATCTTCAGGCCAAAGGCGAGATTGTCGCGCACCGTCATGTGCGGGTAGAGGGCATAGTTCTGAAACACCATGGCGATGTCGCGAAGGCCCGGTTCGACTTCGTTCACCCGACGATCGCCGATGCGAATTTCGCCCGAGCTGATTTCCTCCAGCCCGGCGAGCATGCGGAGCGTCGTGCTCTTGCCACAACCGGAGGGTCCGACCAGCACGATAAACTCGCCGTCGGCGATTTCCAGGTTGAGATCGCGCACGGCGTGATAGCCGTTGGGGTAGTGCTTGGAAATATTGCGAAAGGAGACGGTTGCCATATTTAGTTCATTCTTATTCTTTCACTGAGCCGAGCGTCAGGCCCGACACGAGGTAGCGGCTGAGCAGGATAAAGACGATGACCACCGGAATGCTGACCAGCAGTGACGCCGCGGCAATCCGAGCATGCAGCACGGCGCGGTCTTCGGGGCGCATCTGATGCCACAGATCGATGACGCCGTCCGACTCGGCTCGCGCGAGGCTACCAGCCAGCGGCGCCACCGTCGCGAGCAGGCCGACAACGACGTACAAGCGGCCGAAGATCACGTTACCTTACCTTAAGAACTGCGGCGGACCGAGGAGGCAGTTCGATAGATAACTGGCCGGCGCGAGTGCTAAGCTTCGCCGCGTCGTCCGTAGAGAGGATTAGGAACGGCTTGCCGTTCACAGCGGCTAGCTCGGGGTTCCACGAGTACGGCGCGTCGCCGCGATTGAATGCAATGAGCATCTGTTGGTCGCCCAATTTCCGGCGGAATGCATAGAACTTCGCGTCGTCGTCGCTATGAACCGTTTCGCAGCTTCCGCGGCGCAGGACTTTGTGCTTTCTCCGCAGGGCGATCGCGTCGCGGTAGAACTCGAGCAACTCCGCGTCGACGGCCACTTCATCCGGCTCGCGCGGGCGATTGAGCGGGTCGGCCGCCTGCGGCTCGTACGGACCGAGGTCGCTCCAGAACATGGGCCAGCGGTCGCACGGGTCGTCGCCGCCCCACATGCCGGCTTCGTCGCCGTAATAGACCATCGGGGCGCCAAGGTAGGTCATCTGCAGCAGCACGACCATCCGCTGCAATCGCCGCTCGAGCTCGTTCGGCTTTCGAACATCGTAGGTCGAATCGTGTCGCGGCGAGACGCGGGGCGAGACGTCGTAGTCAAACCGATCCGGCTGCAGGTACGGCTCATCGATCGGGCGGTTGACGATCATCGAGGCGAGCCGGTCGGTATCGTGCGAGTCGACGAGGTTCTGCAGGGCGAACTGCATCGCCGCCGGGTACTTCTGCCGCCGCAGCTCAAGCTCGCGGCCGAAGTCATGCGCTGACAGCCGGCCGTCCACGAGAAATCCTTTCGCCGGAAATGCGAAGGCGTGGTAGTTCATCGTTGCCGAGAACCCGCCGCCGACGAGGAACTCGCGGGCGTCGTTCCAAACTTCGGCGACGCTGTAAGCCTCGGGGTTCAGCCCGCGGACCGCGGCATTCCATTCTTTCCAAAACTTCGGCGGCACTTCCTCGGCCACATCGAGCCGCCAGCCGTCCACCCCGTCGCGCGGATCGCCATCGCCGTTGGGGTCCATCCAACGGCGAGTGACGTTCATGACATACTGCTTGGGCCCTGGGTGCAGATCATCGCCGACGGAGTTATTGGCGAATTCCGGCAGCGTGTCGACGTTCCACCAACCCTTGTACTGAAACTCATTGCGGGGCGTCGCGGGGTCGTCGAAGTGGGCGACGATGTACCAATCGACATAGGTTGAATCGGCCTGATTCTTACGCAGATCGGCGAACGCAAAAAAGTCGCGGCCCGTGTGGTTGAAGACGCCGTCGATGATGATGCGAATGCCGCGAGCGTGCGCCTGCTCAAGCAGCTTGAGGAATAGCTTGTCGGCCGCCGTCCAGTGCCACGACTCCGGATCCGCCGATTCGGAGGCGATCAACTTGAGGTCGCCCGCTGGGTCCGGCCCAAAGTAGGGGTCGATGTGGTGCATCGACGCGCCGTCGTACTTATGGAGCGAGCGGCCGTAGAATAGGGGGTTGAAGTAGATGGCATTGATCTCGAGCTGCTCGATGTAATCAAGCTTGTCGATTACTCCTTGAAGATCGCCGCCGTAGCGGCGGTTGAAGACTCCGTTCTCGTAGAAGTTAGATCCGGCTTGCCGCTCCCAATCGGCGCGCGCGTACCAATCGCCCATCCATGGCGAAATCTCCCAGCTTTTCGGCACGAGATCGGGAAACTCCAGCGACGCGTGCGTCGGATCATTCGTGGGATCGCCATTGCGGAACCGCTCGGGAAAGATCTGATAGAAGATTGCGTCGGCCGCCCAGGCGGGGACGCTTGGCAGCGGCTCAGCCTGGCGCCACTCGGGCGACGGGACAGCGTCGGCCGCGTTGTCGGCAATGGCGTGGGTGTTGGCGAATACTGTGACGGCGCCGATGGCCCAGCAGATGAACCGAGCACACAGGCGCGACGAAGTTAATGCGGAAGGCATTGCCGGCCTGTTCATCAAAGCTTTGTTCTTACCATGCCTTTGGTCTTTAGGCCCAAGGGGCCGGCAGCGAATAGCCAGAGACGTGAGCCGCTGGTGTTCGTCGTCACACGATGGTAAGCCCCAACGGGGCGGCAGTAGAATGGCAAGCGCACTGCCGCCCCGTTGGGGCTTACATTCGTCATTTACGGGCGTACCAGGGGCTTAAGCCCCTGGCTATTGACTGTCGCCGCGTTGCGGCTGAGAACTACCGCCGTCGAAGTGCGCCGACGCCTGCCATTAGGGCCAGGCCGACCAGCGCCGCAGACATCGGCTCCGGGATTGCCGCGGCGGCGGCGACCGCGGGGTTTGGGATGGTGACGAACTGGTCGCCGGGGAAGTCGGTCATGATCACGCCGGGGAGGCCGTCCCCTTCGAGACTGCCGCCGAAGCCGTTCTCGCCCAGATTTGCATCGAGGATGCCCTCGCCGGAGAACTGGTTCGACGCATAGTCGTGGCCGGTGCCGTTGATGAACGCGAACAACTTGATCGGACCGGCCGGATTGCCGATTTCGGACACCGGGATGGAAAACTCGATGCCCGTAGCTACCGCCTCGGGATTTCCCGTCGTGGGTGCGGTG
>DASVCM010000010.1:0-5583 GCA_036381635.1 Lacipirellula sp. | reverse complement strand
CCTTACAGGCCTCAATATATTGCCGCAAGCCGTTGCATAAGCTTCAAAGCCCGGGGCTGCACTGCGTGCGCCGTCACTCCCCAAACAACGGCATCGACTCGCCGCCGCTCAGCCGCCCATCGGGCGTGGCGCCGAGGTGCTCATACCCCTTCGCCGTCAACTTCCGCCCGCGCGGCGTGCGGACCACCAACTCCGACCGCAGCAAAAACGGCTCGACCTCGTCGGTCAGCGTATCGATCGCCGTATTCAGCGTATGGGCAATCGCCTCGACGCCGACCGGCCCGCCATGGAACACGCGCAGAATGGTCTCCAGATACTTGCGGTCTTGCCCGTCGAGCCCGCGATAATCCACGCCGAGCATTCCCAGCGCCGCTTCGGTCACCGGCAGCGTCGCGTGCCCGGCCGCCTTGGTGGTCGCGTAGTCGCGAACCCACCGCAGGCGGTTGTTCGCGATCCGCGGCGTGCCGCGGCTGCAGACGGCGATCTTCATCGCCGCGTCGTCATCAAGTTCGATCCGCAGCTTCTTTGCATTGCGGCGGATGATCTCCTGCAGCTCCGCATGCGAGTAAAAGTCCAGATGCTCGCGAACCTGAAACCGATCCCGCAGCGGCGCCGACAAGAGCCCGCTCCGCGTCGTGGCGCCGATCAGCGTGAACGGCTTGATGTTCATGTTGACCGTCCGCGCGTTGACCCCCTCGCCGAGCGTGATGTCGACCCGAAAGTCCTCCATCGCCGGGTACATGAACTCCTCGACCGCCTTGGGGAGCCGGTGGATTTCATCGATGAACAGCACCGACCCCTCCTCGGCATTGGTGAGGTAGGGCAACAGATCCTTCGGCGCCGCCAGCGCGGCGCCGCTGGCGATCTGCAGCGATACGCCCAGGGCGCGCGGAATGCACGTGGCGAAAGTCGTCTTCCCGAGCCCCGGCGGTCCGTCGAGCAGAATGTGCCCCAGCGGCTCCTCGCGAATCCGCGCCGCGTCCACCGCGATCGACAGCCGCTCGTACACCTCGCGCTGCCCGACCATGTCCTCCATCCGCTGCGGACGAAGGGCCTGATCCTCCTCGCGGCTCAGCGCGGCGTAGCGCATCGGCGGCGGATCGGGCTCGCCAGCATCATCGCCAGAAAGAATCGGTTCGCGAGGCATTTATAGAACTGGAGAATGCTGGGCTGATACGCTGAACCCTGTCACCCCGAGGTCCGCCGAGGGGTCCGGCCGGAACTCCTCGGAAGACCGCGGCAATGACATCACGCAATGGTATCACGATTGCCCGTATGAACACTTGTACGCTATGGGCAACCCAACTATACCAATTTCACAACACTGCCGAAAACCCCACGACATTCCCTGCGATTGTCATCCTGAGCGGAGCGAAGGATTCAGCTCGACGCCAGATTCTTCGCTCCGCTCAGAGTGTCGTTCCAATGACTCCTGAACCCTGAACCCTGTCCTCCTCCTCCTCCCCATGACCTGGCGCCACTACCTGCAAATAAAAACCCGCACCCCCGCCTTCCTCTGGCGGATGGCGATTGGCATTCTGCTGGCGGGCGTGGCCATGGGCATCGGCGTTGACATGGCGACGCCAGCACCACCGCCGGTAGAGCCGCCAGGTGACGAGCAAGTTGTCGACGAACCTTTCGCCGTCGATCAGCCCAGCCTCGAGCAACTCGCCGAAGAAGCTCGTTGGCTCGACCTGTGGATGGCCATTCCCGCCGAGATGTTCGCCGGTTGGCGGCATTGGGGAATGACGGCCATAGCCATCCTGACCGGCGCCTGCTGGACCGCGTTCCTGATGCAGGCGATTCAGATTCGCTCGCGCAGCGATTACCGCGCGTGGACGCCATTGATCGGACTGGGCCTGGGCGTGCTCAGCATTTGGCCCACGTTGTTTCTCATCTACTGGCAACAGTGGCGGTGGGGACTGGCGCCCAGCGAAGAGCTGCGCGACGGCATGCGGTACTTTCTGCTGGGCGTCGGCCTCCGCGAGGAGCTCGCCAAGTTCGTTTGCTTCCTGCCGCTGCTGCCGGTGCTGGTGCGACGCCGCGACGAGCTGGCGGCCCTCATCACCGCCGGCTGCGTCGGCGTCGGATTCGCGATGGAAGAGAATGTCGGCTACATTGCCCAGACCGCAGGCGTCAACACGCTGGGCCGCCTGCTTTCGGCGGCGCCGCTTCACATGTCGATGACTGCACTCGTGGGCCTGGCCGCCTACCGCGCCTGCGTCTGGCCGCGACAGTGCCTGCCGCAGCTCGTTGCGATCTTTGTCGTGATCGCCGTGGCGCACGGGATGTACGATGCGGTGATCGTCATCCCGGAGCTTGCCGACTTCAGTCTTGCGGCCAGTCTGATTCTGATCGGCGTGATCTATCAATTCTTCCGCGAACTACGGTCGCTCGCGGCGGTGCGGCGCGACCCGATCAGCCTTACCGCTAACTTCTTGTTTTGCGTCTGCACGGTCGCAGCAGCGACGTTTGTCTATGTATCGAGCCTGGCAGGTTGGCAGCTTGCCATGGACGCCCTGATGCTAGGGGTGATCACGCAGGCGATCATGGTCTATCTCTTCCTCCGCGAGATGCCCGAGACGATGGTCAGCGTATGACCGCCCCCATTTGGCGATAGTAGCCGCGGGCTAACAGCCCGCCGGAGCACTAGAGGACGCGTCGCCAATCGGCACTTCACCAGCGGACTGTTAGTCCGCGGCTACTTGGGAACAACCCTCGCCGCCGCCTCAGCGCGGCTCGAGCTTCTCGACGCCGTTAACGTGCGCCGTCGAACCATTCACGCCGCCGCCCGCCGCAGGAAGCGAATCGAGAAACTCCCCAAGCGCCACGTAGTAATCGTCCGGCTGCGGCCCGTTATGATCGCCCCCCTCGACCACGAAAAACTTCTTGTTCTCAGTCGTCGCCGCGTCGAACAGCTTTTTGCCCATCGCGAACGGCACCACCTCGTCTTCAGTGCCATGGCTCTGGAAGAGCGGCCCGCGGTAGGTGGTAATCCGCTCGGCCGAAGGGAAGCGGTTCTTCATGAGCAGCCGCACCGGCAGCCAGCGGAAATGATGCTGGGCCGTCTCGACCAGCTCCGCAAACGTCCGTTCCAGCACCAGCCCCCGCACCGGGAACTCCGCCGCCAAGCCCACCGCGACGGCGCCGCCGAGCGATCGACCATAAACGACGACGTCCTCCGGCCGCACGCCGGCTCGTTCGGCCAGCCACATATGGGCGGTCCGTGCATCGGCCAGGACGTTCTCCTCGTGCGGCTTCCCCGCGCTGCGGCCGTACCCGCGGTAATCCCACGCAAACGTGCTCACTTGCGCACGGTCGTGCAGCAGGCGCAAGAGCGGCGCGAGCCTCGCAACGTTCTCGCCGTTCCCGTGGCAGAACAGCACAACGGCCTTCGGCTGCGGATGCGGCACATACCAGCCGTGCAGTTTCGTACCGTCGTCGGCCGTGAAATAGACGTCCTCATGCGGCAAACCCTCCACGACCCACTCGGTTTCCGAGTGTCGCGGGGCGGGGTAGACCAGCATTCGTTCGAAGAAACTAAGCATGAGCAGGATAACAAGATAAGCGATCAGCACCGGCCGCACGATTCGCCACGAGTACCTACCGGCTGTACGCACGTAAGCGGTCACTAGATCAATTCTAGTTCGCATAGCGAAATCGTCGAATTCGCGTTACCGCAACCGGAGAAAGCCGCAAAAAGGCACAAAAGTCGCAAAAGGCAGACATAACGAGACATGACGAATTTCCGAATGACGAATAACGAACGCAGACCGCCTATTTCATTTGTCATTCGTCATTTTTGCGTCTTTTGCGCCTTTTTGCGGCCCTCTTCCTACCCGACGTGCCGCTGTTCGTACACGGCGCGCAGCAACTCGTCGACGTCTTTGTACTTCTTCTTTCGGGCGAGCGCGTCATCGAGCAATCGCCGCGCGTCCGACTCGCTGTGCCCTAGCGCGCGCAAAGCATCAAATGTCTCGCTCAAAATATCCCGCTCGGTCGTCGTTTCCGCCGGCAGATCGCGGCCGACCAAGAGGGCGAACTTCGGCACCTTTCGCCGCAGCTTGGCGATCACCCGCTCCGCCGTCGCCGGTCCAATTCCCGGCAGCGCAGCCAGCCCCTTCGCATCCTGTTCTTCAATCATCCCGGCCACTTCTTGCACCGGCCGCACCATCGCCCGCAGGGCTTTCTTCACGCCCACCCCGTCCACCTGGCAGAACAGCTCGAAGAACTCGCGTTCGATGGGGTTCAAAAAGCCCACCAGCCGCGGCGTCAGCCGGCTGGCCATCTGGTTCCCTTCGAGATATTCAATCGTATGCAGGCTCGTCTCACGGCCAATCCGCTCCTGCAACTGCCGCCGAGTGAACTCGGGAATCAGCACTTCATATTCAAACGCGCCAACGGCGAGCGTGAGCACATCGCCCATCACACCGATCGGAATGCCAGTAATCTTAGTGATCATAGAAAACAGAAAGTAGCCGCGGGTCAACGACCCGCCGATGATGTGGTAACGACGTAACCCATGGCGAGTGCGCGTCGTAATGCTCCGGTCCGCCGCGGCGGATTAGCTCGCGGCTACGAGCCCCGCGCTTCCAGCCGCTCCCGACTCCACGCATGGCACAGCGCAATCGCCAGCGCATCAGCCACGTCCGGCGGCTCGGGCACGCTTTGCAGCCGCAATTCTCGCTGCACGGCCGCCTGCATCTGCGACTTCGGCGCCCGGCCGCTGTCGGTCAGCGTCTTCTTCACCTGCGTCGAAGCGTAGTCGTGCACCGCAATCCCTGCCTGAGCCGCCGCCAGCACAATCACCCCGCGGGCATGCCCCATGAGAATCGCCGTCGTCGGCCGATCGTAGTGCGAATACAGCTTCTCCAGTGCGAGCACCTCCGGCTTGAGCGAACGAATCACATCCGCCACGCCCTCATAAATTTCCCGAACCCGCGCCGTGAGCGACCCCTTCGTCCGCCCGCGCACCACCCCCGCCTCGACCAACCGCACCTGCCGTCCGGCGACGTCAATCACGCCGTAACCCGTCGTATTCAAACCAGGATCGATGCCGAGGATGCGCATGGGCTCGCTAGAGCGACTTTAGCAGACGCACATACTCCTCGTGCTTGCCGATCCAGAACCAAACGATGCCGTTGCTTCTCAATTGGCCTAGGACACGGTAGTCATCGTTAACTCTCGCTGAGTAAACGGGGCGAGTCGTATGCACTTTCTTGAAATGCAATCCGGGATAATAAGGGTCGGCTTGAAACTGCCGATAAGCGTCGGACGCTTGGCGACGAACAGATTCCGGTAGTTTCGCCAAAGCCTCGCGAAATCTTCGCGTCCGTCGCGATTTCATAGATCGTCCGGATCGAGTGGTTCTGTCAGCCCTGCATCATCCTCGGCGATTGCCTCGTCTGCCAATTTCGCTAAGGCGTCCTGCGAGTTTGCGAACAACTCCTGCCATCGACGTTCAGATTCGAGCTCATGCAGCATCACCGCCGCGAACGATTCCTGCTCCGCTTCGGGTAGCTGAGAAACCCTTTCGAAGACTTCTTGGAGTAGTTTAGTCATGGCAAGGGCTCACTTAGCGAG
>DASVCM010000009.1:0-3596 GCA_036381635.1 Lacipirellula sp. | reverse complement strand
GACAGTGTTTCGCAGAGGAGTTTGAATGTTCAAAAGTACTAAGTTAGAAAACTCTCGCGAGGCGCGCATTTTGGCGCGGCCCAAACGATATGTGTATGGGCGTTCACATTAGCTGACGGGGTGGCCAAAAACAAGTTCGCGGCGGTGGCGGGTGATACGGCGTTCGGTACTATTTCTTGGATTTCTTCTTCTTCGCTTTCTTCTTTGCCGCCTTCGCGCCTTCGCGGCCGAGCGCTTTTTTCTTGCTCGCCGAGAGCTTGGTGAGCGTCTTCTTTTCCTTAGCCGCTGCAGCGGCTTTCTTGACGTTCTTGCGCGCGGCCCACTTTTGCCTGGCGGTTGCCATGGTTGCGTCCGAAGGAAATCCTATGCGTCCCTGTCATCTCGATGCATTCACGGCGCCAGGACGGCGCCGGCTAACAGCTTGCAAGCGGTTGCGGCTGCAGCATGCCCGATAATGGCGTCGATTGTCACTAACTCTTCAGCTTGGCGTCGAGCGTGATCTCGGCGGCGGCAAGGACCTTGGAGACCGGGCAGTTCTTCTTCGCATCTTCGGCAAACTTCTGGAACTTGGCGTCGTCGATCCCCGGAACCGTCGCGGACGTCTTGAGATGGATGCTGGGAATCTGGAAGCCGCCGTCGGCCTTTTCCAACTTTACTTCGGCGGTCGTCTCGACGCTTGTCGGCGGACTGCCCGCTTTGCTGAGAGCCGCGGACAGCGCCATCGAATAGCAACCCGCATGGGCGGCGGCGATCAGCTCCTCCGGGTTCGTTCCCTTCCCGTCTTCAAACCGCGACTTGAACGAGTAGGGCCCTTCCCAAGCGCCGGAGCCGATTTTCATCGTTCCGGCGCCTTGCATGATGTCGCCTTCCCAACGAGCGGATGAGCTTCTAGCGGGCATGGCCGTACTCCTTCATTCTGGGAGAGAGGAATCGGATGTCAGCGCGAACGCCAATTGTCGCACGAGTCCGCCGCCGAGACTAGAACGGGCGATTTGTACACCGTGTTCGAGGACTTCAAAATCGATTCCGTGCAAAGCCGCGGGGCGGCCAGTACACTTTCGTCAACGTTTACAGACTTTCATGAAGCCCGCCGAAGGCGCCCGATGAACCGCTTCCTGCAGATCTTTCCGCTCAGCCATTTGGTGATTAGCGCTCTGTTCGTTGTGTGCGCGATCGCGCTGATTGGCATGTCGCTGGCCGAACTGTGGGCGGGCTTGAATCCAGGCAACGACGCCGGCAGAACGGAGCGGCTCGATGCGGTGCTCGAGGCGCTGGCCCTCCTCACGGTTGCCGTCGCCGCGCTGGAACTGGGGCAGACGATTATTGAAGAGGAAGTGCAGCGCGAGGCGCACATGAGCGCGCCGACGCGAGTGCGCCGATTCTTGTCGCGATTCCTCGTGGTGCTGGTGGTGGCGCTGTCAATCGAAACGCTGGTGCTCGTCTTCCGATCGAGCCGCGAAGCGCCGGAGCAATTGCCGTACGCTGCTTGCGTCGGCCTGACGGCAGCGGCGCTGCTGGCGGCCTGGGGAGCGTTTATCAGGCTCAATCGCAGCGCCGAAGAACTGGAGCCGGAGGCGATGGAAGAGGCCAAGCGCGAGGACGATAAGGTGGAACAGGCGCCATAAGCTCGCGGGAAGTGTTTCCGCAGCTTCGCGGGCACGCCTGCCCACCTGGCGATAGCTGCCCTAGATTCAGACCACCACGGAACATCGTCGCGGCGCGGCATTTGCGTTACCCGTTGCCTGCTGCGCATCGGAAAACATGATGTGAGGACATTGCCATGCAGATTGAAGTCACCACGGACAATCACGTGGACGGGAGCGAGCAGTTGAGCACGCACGTGCGGTCGGTCGTTGAAGATGCACTTGGCCGATTTGGCAACCGTGTCACGTGGGTCGAAGTCCATTTGGGTGACGAGAACAGCCGTAAGACCGGCGGCGCCTACTGCGGGATCCATGCGAAGTTGGCGGGCGCCGATACGTTCAACGTTAACGCCGAATCGGCGACGATCGACCAGGCGCTCGATGCGGCGACCGACAAGTTGCTCAAGGTCATCGATCGCTCGCTCGGGAAGAAGGAGGATCCCAAGAAACGTTCGCCAATGCATGGCGAACCGGGCCTGTGACGCCCGCCGGGCATTCGGGCCATGCGGCGCTGGTTAGAGGTTCCAGCAGCCCGTTGATGCACTCCGCCGTATTGGCACGCGCCGTGCTTCTAACCTCCATGGAGGAGGGCGGTTCATGTCGCAAGAGCACGAGTGGTGGCAGAAAGGCGTCATTTATCAGGTCTACCCGCGCTCGTTCCAGGACTCCAACGGCGACGGAGTCGGGGATTTGCGCGGCATCCTTTCGCGCCTCGACTATCTCGAATGGCTCGGAGTCGACGCGGTCTGGTTGTCGCCGATCTACCCGTCGCCGATGGCGGACTTCGGGTACGACATCAGCGATTACTGCGACATCCACCCCCTGTTCGGAACGCTGGCCGATTTTGACAAGCTGACCGCCGCGATTCATCGCCGCGGAATGAAGATCGTCCTCGACTTCGTGCCGAATCATACCTCGGATCAGCATCCTTGGTTTCAGGAGTCGCGCAGCTCGCGGAGCAGTCCGAAGCGCGACTGGTACCTGTGGCAAGATCCCGGGCCCGAAGGCGGTCCGCCAAACAATTGGCTCAGCCAGTTCGGGGGCCCCGCGTGGGAGTTCGATCCTTCGACCGAGCAGTACTATTATCACGCGTTCTTGAAGCAGCAGCCGGACCTCAACTGGCGGAACGCCGACGTTCAGGAGGCGATGCTCGATACGCTGCGGTTCTGGTTGCGGCGCGGGGTGGACGGCTTTCGGGTCGACGTCATCTGGCACATCGTCAAGGACGCCGAGTTCCGCAACAACGAGCCGAATCCCGAATACCATCCGGAACTGCCGCCGCACCGCCAACTGCTCGCGACCTATACGACGGACCGTCCGGAGGTGCACGACATCATCGATCGCATGCGCGACGTGCTCAATGAGTTCGACGATCGGATGATGGTCGGCGAGATCTACCTTCCCACCGAACGGCTCGTCACGTACTACGGATCAACCGAGAACGACGGCGTTCACTTACCGTTCAACTTTCAGTTGATCGAAATTCACTGGAATGCGCGGGCCATAGCTGAGGCGATCGATCACTATGAGGGCCTGCTTCCGCACCATGGCTGGCCGAACTGGGTGCTGGGAAATCACGATAATCCGCGAATCGCCAGCCGCATCGGCATCGCCCAGGCGCGCGTCGCTCAAATGATGCTGCTGACGCTGCGTGGAACGCCGACGATGTATTACGGCGACGAACTCGGGATGCAGAACGTACCGATTCCGCCAGACCGGGTACAGGATCCGTTTGAGAAGAATGTGCCTGGACTGGGCTTGGGTCGCGATCCCGAGCGAACGCCGATGCATTGGTCGGCGGAGCCGAACGCGGGATTCACCACAGGCGTTCCCTGGCTGCCGATTGGCGAGCACTACAAGATTCGCAACGTCGACAGCGAACGAGAGAACCCGCAGTCGATGCTCACCCTCGTCCGACGGCTATTGCAACTCCATCGCAGTGAGCCGGCGCTC
>DASVCM010000008.1:0-3045 GCA_036381635.1 Lacipirellula sp. | reverse complement strand
CGGGCTAACAGCCCGCCGGTGAAGTAGTGGAGAGCGTCCACTGGCGCTCCGGCGGGCTGTTAGCCCGCGGCTACTGTACTACGCCATCCACTCCAGCACGCCCAGCAGCACCATGAACACGGCCATGAAGACCACCAGCCAGGCTGCGAACCGCAGGGCGTGTTCCAGAATGGGCCGCATCAGCTCATGCCGCGTCGCGGCGCACACCAGGCTCACGCTCACCACCAGGGGGAGGGCGTACCACAATGTGACGACGGCCAGCGGGGGGAAAGTCAACATGTCGGCAACACCCACCATAGGAACTCTCGAGTCACCACTCTTATCCTACTCTTACTCTTACTCCTACTCTTACTCGAATTGCCTGTTTTCCAATGCGAGTAAGAGTAGGAGTAAGAGTACGAGTACGAGCACGAGTAGGAGTAGGATCAAGGGCATGGACGGTTAACTCACTGCGTCCACATCCTCGCCCGGCGATTCGCCGTCCATTCCTTTCTTCTTCTTCGGCAACAGCACCAGCGGCCCGGCGTACGCGTCGCAGATCACCAGCACGTTCAGCAGCCCGGCGATCACCGTGTACACCGTCCCCAGCTCGTAGCGGGGGTGCATCTCGACCGTCCACGCCGCCAGTTCGTTCGGCTGCGTCGTCCAGTTGCCGGAGCTGTCTTGCACGTGCACCGGCTCGGGCGACGGCGGAGCCATGAACCCGCCGTCCTGCTCGCGCATGGCCGGCGGCTCCCGCTGCAAGAGCGCCGGCAGCGCCGCGGCGCCCACGCCGAGCTGACAGTAGTACTGCCACCGCCACGGCTCTTCGCCGCGGCTGGAGGCGTACACGACCTTCCCTTCGCCAATCGCCAGCCCGAACAAGAACGTTCCGAGCACGCAGATAAAGAACAGCAGCCCCTTGCCCGTGCGGCCTTGATACAGATGGCCGGCGCCCGGAACGAGCCACGCCAGCACCGCGGCGATCCACGGCTCCTTGAGCTCGATCTCCAGCGGCTTGTCCGACTCGGGATTGTTGTAGCCAGCAGGCAAGACGGCTTTCGCCATGGGACTGATTTCACATGGGATTGCGGATCAAAAGTACGCGCCAGACCGCCAATTCTAGGCCGATCAGCCGCGGGCTAACAGCCCGCCGGAGCAGCGGCGGGGAGCCTCCACCGGCGCTGCGGCGAGCCCCACTGAACCCTGTCACCCCGAGGTCCGCGGGGAGGTCCGGCATGTGTACATGCAATTCGCCGACGACGAGAAAACCTTGCTGCTCCGTCGTCAATCCATCCAAAACTAAGGCGTAAGCTCGACCTTCGCCGCCGCTGCCGTCCGCTCCTGCTGAACCGGCCGGGCCGCCACGCGCACCGGCGGGTCTTCAACAGCCGGCCCGTCCGAGCGCTGCTCACGTGTCTCCTCAACCTTCGCGCCCTCGACCGACGCCAGTTTGTCCGCGTCCTCCTCGGCTTCCTCCGCTGGTGGAACATCCTCCGCGGCCGGCTGAGCGATCGCCGCCGCGATGGCCGAGCTCGCCACTTGCCGGCGCTGCTCATCAGCCCGCACTTCCACATCGAGCTCCACGTGCACGAACGCCCCGCCCAGACTCCGCGAGTGCCGCCCCTGCTCGTTCTTCGTCGCCGCCAGCGAGGTGAAGGTCACGCCCGGCACGCCGCCGTTGAGCTCGCGGTTCTCCTGGGCCTTGGCCGGCAGCTCGTTGAACACGTAGCTCCGCAGCCCGCGATCCTCCATCACCGAGTCCAGCGCGGCGATCTCGGGAACGATCTCGCCGTCGCCGGTCGACGTGACAACCTTGGCGCCGTTGGGGAAGGGATGCTTGACCGAGGCAAAGCCGTGAATCTGCCAGGCCGCCACCTGGCCCGAGGGGCCGATCCACGCCGTATGCACCTGATGAAAGATGCTGTCCACCAGGTCGGGCACGTCGGCCTTCTCGCGATGGGCGCCGGCCAGCAGAAAGCCCCGCGCCTCGCACTCCTCAAAAATCTGGCCGCCGATCTCCGGCGTGTGCATGTCGGCAAACGGATGCGGCACTTCGACCAGTGCGTCGACGCGGCTGTTGGGGTTGATGATGTACGAGCCCCAGCCGCGGATTTTTTCCAAGGCCTCCAGATCCTCGCGGAGGACGTGATAGGTCCGCTTCGTCTCGACGTCGGTAAACTCGATCAGCTCGTAGTCGAGTTCTCTGGCCTGCTTCGCCGCCGCGTTCACATCGCCCCAGGCCATGGCTGAGGCGACATGGCGGAACGCGTTCAGCGCCGGCGACGGGTCGACGTACGGCCGGTCGTCGCGGCTCGACTCGCCGAGGACGTACTCTCGGCTAGCGAGCCGGGCTACCAGGTCTGCAAACCGGCCGGACTCCTGCTTCAAGCTTTCGGCAAGTGCAGCGCCGTCGGCCAGCGACAGCGAGCCGAGCAAGACAAGCGAGAACACCAATCCCTTGGTCATTGGGGCGCCCTTGTTTCATCCGTGAATACCGGAGCGCGACAGCGGCCAGGCATCGTGCGTGGGAGTGCTGCCGACAACTGCTGAAGGGGACGCCCGTCAGGCGGCGCGCCTTCAGCCGTGCATCGTTTGATTCTCAGTTCCAGCGACCCGGCACAAATTGTGAGGTCGGCCGCCTGGCGTCGAGTTGCGTTTCAGCCGACGCGCGGCTTACCGCTCTTCAACGCAGAGAATCACCTCTTCGCCGCGGGCAAGTCGCTGCCCACGCTAGAGAGCAGCGCCCATCGGCGATCCGTAAACCGTATGGGCGGCAATTATGGGCCATCGCCCAACGCGGCTCAACACCAAGTTGCCGCGAGTGCTAGCACGCACGCATTCAGGAGCCCGAAGCGCTAGCAAGGGCGCGAGAGTTCGGGCTACCGCGCATTCCAGCGCATGCCGTCGACGTACTCACCGTCGTTGGCGACCGAGAGAGCCGGCTCGTCTGATCCGACTTTAAACGGGTCAACGCTAAGCGCCTGACTGCCGCCGCGCGAGAAGGTGCAGCCCGTGAGCAAAAGAGCGGCGGCGACGATGGCGAGATAGCGCATCAGCAGTGAA
>DASVCM010000007.1:0-2638 GCA_036381635.1 Lacipirellula sp. | reverse complement strand
AACGAACAGGGCGACTTTCGCCGCCACGAGCTGCCGCCGATTCAGACGGCCGCCGTTGTGCGGCAGTATCCTTAAGCGCGGCTGACTTTTGTCGCGCGGAGTTCTGTCGCGAAACTCATTTTTGGCGACAGAATTTTCTTCCCTCCGCCGCCTGGCCGTTATCACGCAGTTGCCATGATCTACCTACCGCTTGGGTAAGCGGCATTCTTTCGGCGGGAAGCGTGATATGAACATTCGTCCATATATAGAGAAGCCGGTGGCCACTTTCAACAAGAATCTCTTCGCTTAAATAACGCGAATGGATCTCGCACAAAAAAAGTCGCCCGCTGATTACTCAGCGGGCGACTTGTATACGAATCACCAGATGACGCAAGCAGCCGTCGCTTAGTAACGACGACCGCCGCCGCCACCATAGCCGCCGCCACCGCCGCCGCCGTAACCACCGCCGCCGCCGTAGCCGCCGCCGCCGCGCTTGCCGCCGCCGCCGTAGCCGCCGCGGCCGCCGCCACCGCCGCCCGATTCCTTGGGACGGGCTTCATTGACGGTTAGCGCTCGGCCTTGCGACTCCATGCCGTTGAGGCCTTGGATCGCCGCTTGGGCTTCCTGATCGGAGCCCATTTCGACGAAGCCGAATCCCTTCGAGCGTCCTGTGTCGCGGTCCATGATCACCTGAGCTGACTGCACGGCGCCGTACTGCGCGAAGAGCTGCTCGAGATCGCTGTCACTGATACCGTAGGCCAGGTTGCCTACATACAACTTCTTGCCCATGAGAGGGACTCCTGAAAGAAACGAAACCGTGCCTCGGACGATCGCCGCGGACTAGGAAGATCAGTATAGCGGGCGGCAATCGGAAAAGTAGAGAGAAGTATCGAAGGCAGTCCCGAATTCGTCGCCAAGGGAGAAACGCGAATTGGAGAGTCGACGCGCGGGTCCGCGCATGAGGCACGGGCGGGCTGTGGCATAAAACCCGCGGTTATTGCAGGCGGCTGAGCAGTTCCGCTTGAACCTGGCGTACAGGATCGGTCTTTGGCACGCCGGTGCAGTTGAGGTGGTTGAAGGGGAGGACAACCACGTCCTCAACGCCGTCCAGGCGGCCGCGGCGGAGGGCCACGACGCCGTCCCCTTTGCCGTCGACAATCTCGTCCATGTCGGCCAGCAGGGCGTCGAACTCCTTACTGCAGTCGCGAAAGCCCGGGCAGCGGCCGCTGGTTTGCATGAGCGCCGAGCGGATCCACTGCAGCTCGCCCGCTTCGACGGCGGCGCTGGTCCCGAGGAATAGGGCGTACTCAATCTTTGGATGGCGCGGGCGGGCGTTCAGCTCGGTGAGGAATGGCGACTCCGGCACGAGGTCGTCGGCGGCTTCGCCAAGGCCGTCGATGACCGAGTCCCGCCAGCGGGTCCAGCAGCCGCCATCGTCGCGATTGAGCCAGTGTTCCCAGAGGTCGGTCGCCACGGCCAAGTGGGCCAAGAGCGTGCCATGGTTGGGCGGGGCGATCATGATCAGTTGCGAGACATTGCCCGGATCGAGGTCGGGATCCTCGACGCAGGCTCGGGCGACCAATCCCCCCATAGAGTGGGTTACCAGCGCCACGCGAACGTCGGGATGCTGTTTGGCGACCGTCTTTAGCTGCTTTGACAAAAGGGAGGCTGATTCGCGGAGGTCCCAATCGTTCGGGTAGGCGAATTCCGCACAGGGGAAGCCGGCCGCGCGGACGGGCCGCATGACGGCGGCGTTGCGCCGAGGAGTGGAGTTGAAGCCGTGAACCATCACGACCAGCGGCCGGCTGGGCGATCTGTCGGCGGTCTGTTGCCAGCCCTTGTCGAAGGTGAAGCCGTATCGCTCGGCGTCCTCATCGCGCCAGATGCGCTCGCGGAGCCAGCGGCGGTAGCTGTAGCCGGCCGCTTCGCGAACCACCGAGCGACTCACCGCGAGCAATTCGCGAGTTTGGTCGGCATCGTCGGCCCGCGCCGCGGAACTGACTGCAAGCGGCATCAGCGCTGCGGCGGGCAGCAGGAGGCGGCGAAAGGCAAGCGCTTCCATGACTGTGCTCCGAAGTGCGGGATGGCTTCAGGAGTAAGCGGATGGAGCCGCGGAGTGCAACTTGGGGGCCGGAAGTAAGGGTTCAGGGTTCAGGGTTCAGGCAACCAAGAAACCGGGGGGCTTTTGAGGGCCCCCCGGTGGTTACGTCGAATTGTAGGTTTTGCAGGCGGCTTAAAAGTCTTCCGAGTCGCCGTCCTCGTCGTCGCCGGGGCCGGCGGCGGCGGTGACCTTGGCTTCGGCGTGGCCGCCGGCGGCCATGATCTTCTCGCGGATCTCCTCGGCGATCTGCGGGTTCTCTTTCAAGAACTCGCGGGCCTTTTCCTTGCCCTGGCCGAGCTGCATGTCGCCGTAGCGGAACCAGGCGCCGGTGCGGGCGACGATCTTGTGCTCCATCCCCAGGTCGAGGATGTCGCCCTCGTAGCTGATGCCGTCGGCGTGCATCATGTCGAACTCAGCGACGCGGAATGGCGGGGCCACCTTGTTCTTCACGATCTTCGCCTTGACTCGCTGGCCGACGACCTCTTCGCCTTCCTTGAGCTGGCCGATGCGGCGCACGTCGATCCGGCAGGAGGAGTAGAACTTCAGGGCCCGGCCGCC
>DASVCM010000006.1:0-2491 GCA_036381635.1 Lacipirellula sp. | reverse complement strand
GCCGTCGACGCCGCCGCGGTACATCATGAGGATATCGTCGTTCGTGGCGTAGATCCGCGAGGGCGCTCCCGCGCGCGGATTGCCAAGCGGCAGACACGTCATGACGGGGTCGTCGCGGTTCGTCCACTGGTCGTGCTCGATGACCTGATCCCAGTACTCGGGCTTGTAGAGCGGTTGATTCGGATCGAGCCGCATCGGCGCCTGCCACGCGAAGTCGATGCTCTGATTCGTCCACTCCATGCAGCTCTTGACCTGGAACGGAGAGCAGCGGCGGAACATTCCGCCCGGCGCATTGCGCTGACCGCCGCCGGCGGCCTGCCAAGAGCCGGTGAGATCGGGCTTGCCGTTCGGCAACCGCGGTGTCGGAGCTTTCGCCGCTTCCGCGTTCAACGCGGCTTGATTGCCGAACCCGCCGCCGGGCTGCTGCGCCTGCAGCGACACGGCACCGAGACAGAGAATCAGGCCGAAGGCCGCCGCGAGCCGCGTCCCGACGAAATGCTGTTTGCTCATGAGATGAACCCTCGCGTCAGTTTCTTCGCCCGCCGCCCGACCGCACGCTGGCGGGCACCGCGACTTGCACGTACACCTGGCCGGTCTCGGTCAACGTCGACTTGATGTCGCGAACGACCGTGCCGTTCTTACGCTCGACGATGCTCCCGGCGTAGAGAGCCTCGGCCGGATGCAGCGGGTTATTGAAGTCCTTGTAGCCGCTGTAGCGCCACTCGTACGTGTTGTTGCCGTGCTTGACCACGACGCTTTCCGCCAAGAAGTCCGGCGTCAGCGTGGCCGTCGCGGTTGCACCCGCGACATCCGGGATCGGGAACGTGAGAACGGGCTTGTCGCCCTGCCACGTCAGCGTGGCCGTGCCTTTGACTCCAGCCGCCGCTTGGCGATCGAGCAACCCGGCCGGGTTTTGCACGAACGCGTCGGCAAGGCTTACGCCCGCCGCCGCGGCGAGCGCCGCTTTCGGCGCACCTTGCGGGCTTGCCCACAAGCGGATGCGGCGCTCTTCGAGCATCGCCGGCTTCGGCGTGGCTTTGCCCTCTCCGGGTACGAGCTCGGCGCCGGGCCGATCCTCGTCCCAAGCGTAGTTGCCGCTCATCACCTCGACGTTCGAGTACGTCTGGCCGTTCGCGCGCCGACACTCGATCTGCGTGCGATAGCCCGGGGTCTGATAATTGACCTGAAGGCGCAGCTTCGAGGTCGTGCACGGCTGGCCGTCCACTTGAATGGTGCCCTCACCGTGCCAGTCGAGCGTGCCGATGAGCTCGTTCTCGGCTTGGCCGCGCAGCATGCCCATGTGCCAGAGCCAGTTATAGAGAACGGCCTTCATGTCCTTGGCGCCGGGCTCGGGCGTGTAGAGCGGTGGTCCGCCGCCGAACCCGCCGCCGCCACCACCACCGCCGCCACCGCCGCCGCCGCCACCACCGCCGCCGGGCGGGCCGCCCTGGGCGTGGACCGGCAGCACGCTACCGATCGCGAGAGCCGCCGCAAAGGCGCCCGTCGCGACATATCGTCGAAAAGACATCAGAAAACCCCCGCGCGCCAGTTAGAACTGGCTGTTAATCGATGACGAGATTGAACTGCTTGTCGCCGAGCTCGAGCCGCCGAACGAAACCCGCCGGGTTGCCGTTCCTCGCCGGAAGGATCGTCATCTTCAGGCTCTCTCCGGGCTTGATCGACGTCTTGTTGATGCCGCGCGCCGTCAAGTTTTGAATGGACGCGGTCGTCAAAGTCCACTCGGTCGCCGTGCCATCCGGGTTAGGAACCGCGACGATCATGCTCGGGTGCGGATTCACGAAGTTCAACTTCACGAGCTGCCCCTCGAGGACGACCTCTTTGTTCAGGTCGTAGACGCTCGCAACGGCGTGATGGCCCTGTGCCTGGGTGCCGACCAACAGGAGCCCCCCGAGTGCGACCAAACCAGTACCCCATCTGTTCATCGCTGCTAAATCCTGTGGTTAAGGTGGCGCCAATGATCGTAACGAACGTGCTGCTCGAGCCGCAAGCCTTCGCGGCCGTTATGACCGTGAACTTATGTGGAGAAAACGCGAGAGATACAAGCGTTTCTCAATAGGGCGGCGACTGACTCGCCGATCACTTTCGCGGCAAGCGGCGCAGCTTCCCTATCGCCACAGCAGCAGCACCGGTATGGCCGTCAACCCGAGCAGCAACGCGATCGCAAGGCCGGTGAGCGCGACTAGCAAAGGCTGTGAGCGAAGCACATCGGCGAAGGTTGGCGCGCTGCCGTTGCGCTGTGCTTCGGCGTGTTCTGCACGCGCCCGCTTCTGGCGTTCGCGTTGGTAGTCGGCCATCAGCCGCTTCGCCTCGGCGAAATCGCCGTCATCGCGGATCCAGATGCAGCCGGAGATGCCCCAGATGTTCGGCCGAGTCTCGTAATAGCCGATTCCGCCGGCGTCGAGGAACTGGCGTACGTCGTCCGCCTCGTCGTCGGGCACACCGCGCAGGTTCAGCAACAACTTCGCCATGC
>DASVCM010000005.1:0-5084 GCA_036381635.1 Lacipirellula sp. | reverse complement strand
ATTCGGCCAGCTGTTCTTCCCGACCTTCTCCGCGCTGGCCGGCACGCTCGCCGCGTTCGCCTCGTTCGCAGTCGGGTTCGTGGCGCGGCCCGTCGGCGGCCTCCTCTTCGGTCACATCGGCGACCGCATCGGGCGCAAGACGACGCTCGTCATCACGTTGACGATGATGGGCCTCGCGACGTTCGGAATGGGGCTCATGCCCACCTACGCCGCGATCGGCGTATGGGCGCCCATCCTGATGGTCGTGCTCCGCTTCCTGCAGGGCATCGCGGTCGGCGGCGAGTGGGGCGGCGCCGTGCTCATGACCACCGAGCACGCGGACCGCGGGCGGCGCGGCTTCTTCGGCAGCTTCGCTCAGATCGGCAGCGCCGTGGGCGGGCTCATGGCCACCGGCATGTTTCTACTGATGCAGCAGCTCGACGAGGCGAGCTTCCTCTCCTGGGGCTGGCGCGTGCCGTTCCTGATCAGCATCGTGCTCGTGCTCGTCGGCCTGTTCATTCGGCTGCGGATCATGGAATCGCCGGCGTTCGAGAAGCTCAAGGAAGCCCGGCGGGTCGTGAAGGTGCCGGCGTTCGAGCTGCTGCGCTCCGACGCCCGCAACGTGCTGCTGGCCGCCGGGCTCTACTTGGCGCACGGCGTGCTGTTTTACGCCATGACCGTGTACACGCTCGCCTATAGCACGACGCAGTACGGTCTCGCGCAGAACACCTACCTGATCGGGGTCACCGCCGCAGGCGCGGTGCAGATTCTTACGATCCCGACGCTGGGCGCGCTCTCGGACAAGCTGGGGCGGCGGCCCGTGATCATCTTCGGCACGCTGTTCATCGTCGCGTTCGCGATCCCGCTCAACTTCATGATCACGTCCCAGATTCCCGTGTTGGCGTGGCTCGCGGTGGTGATCGGAATCTGCGTCGGCCACAACGCCGTATACGCGCCGACGGCGGCGCTGTACTCCGAAATGTTCCCCGTGCACGTGCGGTACAGCGGCGCCTCGCTCGGCTACCAGCTCGGCGGCGCCATCGCGGGGTTCGTGCCGCTGATCGCAGCGTCCCTCGTGGGCGCCGCGGGCGGGGCGTATTGGCCGATCGCCGCGCTGATCGCGGCCGGAGGAGCGATCGGTTTCGTGTGCATTCTGCTCGTGCGCCCCGTCGCCGAGACGCAAGCGCAGGAAGGCGTAGCGGAAGCGGGCGAATCAGGCGAATCAGGCCAAGCCGTGGCGCAGCTCGATTTTTGACGGAGTCTGCGGGGCGCCGCAGGGCGCCGAACTCAGCACTTCAGTGCGTCATGCTGTAGACGAGATAATTGACGGCGACTTCGTACGCTTGACGTGTGAACGGTTGCGGATAGGCCGGGTTGTCGGCCTGTTCCCAGCCTTCGCCGTAGTCGATGTTGTGGGAGATCAGGACCATCCAGCGGCCTTCGTCATCGCGAATGCCGCGCCAATGCGGCGTGACCCCGTCCGACCGTTCGTAAGTCAATCCTGACCACATGTATCCCGGCCCCGGTACCTGAAGGCGGTCGGCGATCTCGTACGGCACCGCGTAAACGACGTCCTCGCCGGGCACATCTTCTATCGGCCGGTCGGGAAAAATCTTTTGCATGCCCTCCATGAAGACCTGCCACTCGTACTCGCCGTGAAAGTCGTCGACCATCAAGAAACCGCCGCGCAGGAGATGCTCGCGCATTCGCTGTGCCTGCGAATCCGTGAAGCTCCATGATCCGACTTCCACGGCATACAGCCATGGGTAGTCGAACAGCGCGTCGGAATCCGGGCTCACGACGTAGCCGTTCGGGTTGATGTCGATGCGCGTCAAGCGCTCGACCGCCTGAGAGAAGTGGTACTCCGCGCCGGGATAATCCGTCGACCAGCCGCCGCGGAAGCGAAAGCCGCCGCCGTCGTACGCGAGCCGCGCGAACGTCCACTCCTTCGGCTCGCCGACGGGCGCCTGGTCAGGAGCAGGTGCGAAACCGCGGCGGAAGCCGCGCTGGGCAAATACGGCCGAAGTCAGCATGACGAGTGCGCCCACGGCGACGAGCAGGCAGATTTGTCGGCGTGCCATACGACGGCCTCCTAGCAAATCGACGACGATATGCCGTGCCCGCTTCCGAATCTCGTACTTCGGCCCCGAGTAACGGGCCGCTCGCGCGTACTTACTTCGGCACGCTAGCCCGATACCGCGCCGCGTCCTCGTCGTCGCAGGCCTGCGACGGCGGCGAGAAGTCGAGGTCCGGACGATGGTCCCACTGCTGGGTCAATGAGGCGGGCTTTTCGAGATACATCGGGTCTTCGACCGTGATCTGGTAGCGCAGCCGCAGGCGATCTTCGGTGAGTGTCAGCCGCTCGACCGTGTGCTTGGCCGCGCTCGACGGTACGTTTCCGCCGAGGCCGGAGGCATTCGGCTCGTACGCGATCGTGTCGATGACGAGTGTGTCTCCTTCCCACCAGCCGATGGAGTCTCCATGGCGCGAAGGTTGAACGTCGGCGGGATGCTTCGCGTTCATACGAATCGTGCGGATGACGTTGTCGCCCGAGTTCTCGAAGTGAATCACGACCTCGTCTTTGCCGAGCTTGATCGAACGCAGCTCGTCGAGTACCGCGAGGAACGGTACGGGCTCCACAAAGCAGAGCCCGTCGGCGGCCAGCGTCGCCTTAGCGGCACGGGCCTCCGCCGTGATCGGCCAACTCGCCATGGCGCCGAAACCCGCACCGAGCGCCGCCCGGGAGGGCGCCCATTTGCCGTCGAGGCTCGTGGCCGGCGTCAGCGTGCGATTGCGGGTATTCGCTGCATAGAAGGGGTGTATCTCGCCGTCTTGGGTCGTGACGTCGAGAATGCGGACCTGCTTGCCCCAGCCGCCGCGGTTGGGATTGGCCCGCATCACGACCGGCGTGCCGGGCATGAGTGCGTCGCGATCGAGCCCATCGACGAGCGCCTGCGTAATCGCGAGGCCTTCGCCTTCTACGAGGGCCGGTTGGCCGTCCGGCCCTTTGGTCTTCACGATCAGGTACATGTGCGGGTTCTTCCAGTCGAACCGCGCAACGGTCCCCTCGATCAGGATCTCCTTCGAGGTGTCGAACATGGCTTGGCTGTGATGAGCGAATGCAGGCGCGCAGAAGGCCAGGGCCGCTGCGACAACACCGGTAGCCGTAAATTGGAATCTCATGTCGAAACCCCTGAACAGGCGAGTACGAGTACCAGAATCATAATGACGTCGGGGGCGGCGCACCATACGGCTGGAGCTGAAACGGAAATGGCGCGATCGCGGCTCTGACTGAGCCTTTCCGCGCTTGTATTTCGGCTCAGTCGCCGGCGCCCGAGGGCGGCTCCGGCGCTACACTGTCGCGCCGGAAACGATTCGCGCGAGCCACGATGCAGACTGCTCCGCAGCCCACCCTCTACGATGCGCTCACCGCTCTGCCGGAAGGGCTGGTCGGAGAAATCCTCGACGGCCAGCTGCATACCCAGCCGCGTCCGTCCGGCAGGCACGCACGGGCCGAATCCGCCCTGCACAGCAAGCTATTTCGCGGCTATGACGAGGGAGACGGCGGGCCAGGGGGCTGGTGGCTTCTAATCGAGCCCGAGCTGCACTTCGTGCGCGACCGGGAAGTCGCGGTCCCCGACATCGCCGGTTCGCGACGGGAGCGGCTGCCGCGCCTTCCGGACGATCAACGCTTCGAAATCGTCCCGGACTGGCTCTGCGAAATCCTCTCGCCCAGCACTGAAAGCAAAGACCGACGCATCAAGATGCCGCTCTACGCGCGTTATGGCGTACGACACGTCTGGCTGGTCGATCCCGTGGCAAAGACCCTAGAAGCCTACACGCTCGTCGAAGGAGCCTGGAAAGCGACCGGCGCCTATCGCGGCGACGAAGCTGGAGTTCGGGCCGAGCCTTTCGCGCAGATCAGTATCGATCTTGCGTCGCTGTGGACATGACGGCGCGAGCACGGCCCAACGCGCGGGTCACGAGCCGATAGTGCCGGTTGAAGGCGGAGCCAGATTCAAGAGCGGAGTTAAATCCAACCGAAACCGCGAGCCAGCGTCGCGAATATGCTGCCGGCCAGCGCGATATAAAGAACGAGGGCCCAAACCTTAGCGGAGGCGAGAGAGTCCTTCAGGGCATCGATCTTGCTGTCGATCTTGCCGTTCAGGCCGTCGATCTTGTCGTCGAGCTTGCTGTTCAGGCTGTCGATCTTGTCGTCGAGCTTGGCGTTCAGGCTGTCGATCTTGTCGTCGATCTTGCCGTTCAGGCTGTCGATCTTGCCGTTCAGGCCGTCGATCCTGTCGTCGAGCTTGCCGTTCAGGCTGTCGAGCTTGCCGTTCAGGCCGTCGATCTTGCCGTCGAGCTTGCCGTTCAGGCTGTCGAGCTTGCCGTTCAGGCCGTCAAACTTGCTGTCAATTTTACCGTTCAGGTCGGCATTCATCACGTCGATTCTAGCGTTCACCGAGGCGGTGGATGTTTCGATCTTCTCCGTTAGCTTCGCATTCATCGTCTCCGATCTGTCGCGCAGCGAGCGGATGTCGCCCTTCATCTCGGCGATATCCGAGCGGATGTGTCCGACATCGGACTCGAGTCTCGCGATTCTGGCTTCCATCGCCGCGTCCTCCGACGCCATCGCCACGCTGCCTCCCCGGAGCCATTCTACGTCGCCGCGCCTCCGGCATGAATCTCAGCATGGGCTGCGCCGACGGCGAAGACGTGTTTCGCTCTTGTCCGGTGGGATTCTCCCGCATCGTACCGATCAGAGCCGCAATCACGAGCGCCGCGGCGAAGGCATCGGCCTCGCCATCACGGCGAGCGTCATAAAGCGCCACGGCGGCCGCGTCGTCGCCCGCAACCGCAGCCGCTACTCCAGCCCGAGCCGCTTCCGAACACCTTGCAACAGCTCAGGATGAAGGTTCATCCGTTCGGCGCCCCGCTCGAATTCACAAAGCAGCGCTTCCACCTTCTCGCGTCCCTCGGGATCGGCAACGGCCTCACTCGGTGACCGGCCGTCTAGCGCCGGGAGCTCGGCGTTGACCCACTCCTCATAATGCGCGGCCATGTGCTGCCGGATGCGGGCCTTCACCTCGGGCAGCTCGGCGAGC
>DASVCM010000004.1:0-2583 GCA_036381635.1 Lacipirellula sp. | reverse complement strand
GGCCTCCGGGGACGGAAGTGAAGCCGCCGCCGCGGCACCTGCATCCCCCGTCACCGGCAAAACCATCGTCCTCACCGGCACCCTCGAACGCTTCAAGCGCCACGAGCTCGCCGAAAAGCTGCAAAGCCTCGGCGCCCACGTCTCCGGCAGCGTTTCGAAGAAGACCGACATCGTCATCGCCGGCGCCGAAGCCGGCAGCAAGCTCGACAAGGCCCGCGAACTGGGCATCACCATCTGGGATGAAGCGCAACTGCTGGAGCAGTTGAACGGGATGCTGACGTGACCGAACTTGAAATGGAGCTGAGGGGGATCGAACCCCTAACCCCTGCCTTGCAAAGGCAGTGCTCTCCCAATTGAGCTACAGCCCCTCGAAGTCGCACATTCTAGGGACCGCCCCGGCAAGTGCAAAACGCGCCCCCGGAACCACCACAGGCGCGGTATAACGGACCTGTCGATCCGTCGCACTTTCCTCATGGAGAGCACCTGATGGCCATCAAGCGTTCTATCACCCGTCGGCGGTTGCTGCAGGCGTCACTGGCCGCGGCGGCGGCACCCATGTTCGTGCCGGGCCGTGTCCTGGGGCGCGATGGCGGCGTGGCGCCTTCCAACCGCATCACGCTGGGGTTCATCGGCGTCGGCGGGCATGGCCACGGCTACAACCTCAAGACCTTCCTGTACCAGGACGATGCCCAGGCCGTGGCGGTGTGCGACGTCATGGCCGATCGGCGCGAGCGGGCCGTGAAGACGATCAATGAGAAGTACAGCACGACGGGTTGCCGGCAGTACGCCGACTTTCGCGAGCTGCTGGCAGCGAAGGACATCGATGCCGTCTGCATCTCCACGCCGGACCACTGGCACGTGCCGATCTCGATGATGGCCATCGCGGCGGGTAAGGACGTGATGTGCGAGAAGCCGACGCTCACCATCGCCGAGGGCCGGGCGCTGGTGGAGGCGGTGAAGAAGAGCGGCCGCGTGTATCAGGTCGGCCTCGAGGACCGCTCGGTCGTTCAATATCACAAACTTGCCGAATGGGTGCGAAACGGCGCGATCGGCAACCTTCGCCGGATTTATGTCAAGCTGCTGGCCGGCGAGGCGTTCCCGAAGGAACAAACCGTGGCTGTACCCGAGGGGCTGAACTGGAACATGTGGCTGGGCCCGGCGCCGTTCCATCCCTACACGCCCACACGAACCGGCGCCCAGCAGTGGCGTAACATCCGCGACTATTCCGGGGGCAAGTTCACCGACTGGGGCTCGCACCTGATGGACACGGCCCAGGTCGCCAACTTCAGCGAGCTGTCGAGCCCCGTCGAGGTCGAAGGCACCGGCGAGATTCCGCCGCCGGAAGAGTCGATGACCACGCGGCCGGTCAACTACAAGCTGCATTATAAGTATGCCAACGGCGTGGTGATGGATGTGGAATCCGGCGGCGTCGAGCTGCGCTTCGAGGGCGACAAGGGCTGGGTCGGCAACAAGGGCTGGCGCGGCCGGCTCGAGGCCAGCGATGAAAGCATCCTCCACCAGAAGTACGCCCCGGAGGAGAGCAAGCTCTGGCCGCTGCCGGTCGGCGAGCACCGCAACTTCCTGGACTGTATCAAGAGCCGGGCGGCGACGACCTACACCGCCGAGCACGGCCAGCGCCTGGCCACCGCGATGCACATCGGCAACATCGCCATCGAGCTCGGTCGCAAGGTGCGCTGGAATCCGGAGCAGGAAGAGTTCGTCAACGATGACGCGGCGAACAAGCTGCGCCGCCGCGAATCGCGCGAGGATTGGAAGAACGCGTGATCTATAAACCGAAAGCCCCGGCATGGCCATGCCGGGGCTTTCGAGTTTGTTGATGTAAGCACGTCGATCAGTAGCGGTAGTGCTCGGGCTTGTAGGGGCCTTCGACGGGGACGCCGATGTAGTCGGCCTGCTTCTGTGAGAGCATCGTGAGCCTCACGCCGAGTTTGCCCAGGTGCAGGCGGGCGACTTCCTCGTCGAGCTTCTTGGGCAGCGTGTAGACCTTCTTCTCGTACGCGGCCTTGTTCGTGGCGAGCTCGATCTGGGCGAGGGCCTGGTTGGTGAAGCTCGCGCTCATCACGAAGCTGGGGTGGCCGGTCGCGCAGCCCAGGTTCAGCAGGCGTCCCTCGGCCAGCATCAGCACACTGCGGCCGGTGTCGCTGAAGGTCCACATGTCGTACTGCGGCTTGATGTTCGTCCGCTTCACCTTGCCGGCCTTCTGCATCTTGCTCAGACCGGCGATGTCGATCTCATTGTCAAAGTGACCAATGTTGCCGACCACCGCTTTATCCTTCATCCGATGCATATGCTCGGCGGTGATGATGCCGAAGTTGCCGGTCGTCGTGACGAACATGTCCGCGGTCTCGAGCACATCCTCCAGCGTCGCGACCTGGTAGCCTTCCATCGCGGCCTGAAGCGCACAAATCGGGTCAATTTCCGTGATGACGACGCGTGCGCCTTGGCCCTTGAGCGACTGAGCGCAGCCCTTGCCGACGTCGCCGTAGCCGCAGACGACCGCGACCTTGCCGCTCATCATCACGTCGGTGGCACGGTTCAAACCGTCGATTAAGGAATGCCGGC
>DASVCM010000003.1:0-3524 GCA_036381635.1 Lacipirellula sp. | reverse complement strand
CCGCTTCAGCGCCGGGCGCCGCGGAATTGATGACGTCGGTCGATGCAACGCTGGCCACGCAGCTTCGCCAGATCGAATACGCCAGCAGCGTCGTCGTGACGCTTATCTACGAGCGGGATCAGATCGCGCACGCGTTGGACGGCTTCGGTGCCGTCGTGCCGGCGGTCGAGAATCGTCCTGCGATTGCGTTGAGCTTTACGAATGTGAAATTTCCCGACCGGGCGCCCGCCGATCGTGCGGTGATTCGCATCTTTATGGGCGGCGTACTGCGACCAGAAATGGTCGATCGTACGGACGACGAACTCATCGCGACTGCGAAGTCGGAATTGGCCCAACTCGTCGGCGCCCACGGCGGGCCCGTCGAGGCGCCGCTAGTCATGCGCTGGCGCAATTCGATGCCGCAGTATCACGTCGGCCATCTCAATCGCGTCCAGGAGATAGAGAGCCGAGTTGCCAAACACCGCGGATTGCAACTAGCCGGAAACGCCTACCGCGGCGTCGGCATTCCGCAGTGCGTTTTAGGCGGCCGAATGGCGGCCGAGCGACTGGCGGAGCAGCTCGCGGGCGCCAGTTCTTAGACGCTGCCCCGACCGGGAGGGCGGGGCTCCCGCCGAGCCGATTTGCGTGTACCGGCCCTCGGCTCGGCAGGAGCCTCGCCCTCCCCAAGACTTCGCCCCGCACTGCGGGTATCATGACCGACTCGCGATCAATCGCGCTGCCAGTCACCTTTCAGAGGAGGATTCGCAATGCGTCGTTTCCTGATGGTTGTTGCTGCGGGCTTGTTAGCCGCGACGTTTGGAGATTTCGCCCACGCGCAGGCCGATAGCTCGGACGCCAAAGAAAAGCCCAAGACCGCTGCTCTGGGCGAACCCGGGCCCGCTTGGTCGAAGCTCGAAGGCGTCGACGGCAAGAAGCACAGCCTCGCGGATCTGAAAGACGCGAAGGCCGTGCTGGTCGTGTTCACCACCAACCATTGCCCGGTCGCCGTCGCGTATGAAGATCGCCTCAACGAGCTCCATCACGATTACAAGGAGAAGGGCGTCGAGCTGGTGGCGATCAACGTGAACAACATCGAAGCCGACCGCATGCCGGCGATGAAGAAGCGGGCCGAAGAGAAGGAATTCGAGTTTCAGTACTTGTATGACCCGTCGCAGGAGATCGGCCGCAAGTATGGAGCGACCGTCACGCCGCACGTCTTCGTCCTCGACGGCAAGCGCAACGTGGCCTACATGGGCGCCATCGACGACAATCAGAACCCCGAGAAAGCGAAGACCCACTTCTTGCGCGATGCGCTCGACGCGGTGCTCGCCGGCAAGAAGCCAGACCCTGCCAAGACCCGCCAATTCGGATGCGGCATCCAGTATGAGTAGCCGCAGATACCAAATCAGCAGCGATCAGTCGCAAGGGCGAGTCGGTTTCGGTCGACTCGCCGCTGGCTTCTTGGCGGCATCGATTTTGGGTTGTTCCGAGTCGTCGGCGCCTGAATCGTCGTCGCCGCCGGCAAGCGACGCGGCCTCAATGGAGCAGCCGGCCGAAGCCGGCGCTAGTACGTCAGGCGGCCCGGTCGCAACCGTCCCTATCCGAGCGGTCGATCGCGCCGGCCTCGACGAGTACGTCGCCCAGAACAAGGGCAACGTCGTGCTGGTGGACTTCTGGGCGACCTGGTGCGGTCCCTGCCTCGAGCAGTTGCCGCATACGTTTGAACTGGCCAAAGAGCATGGCAACGACGGCCTCGCGGTGGCGACGATGTGCATGGAGGACCCCGAGGACGAAGCGCCTATTTCCCGCGCGCTAGCCGCCCGCGGAGCCAGCGAGAAGAGTCCCGTCACCAATTTCATCAGTCGCGACGGCGGCGGCCCTGCCGCGATGGAAGCGTTTGCCATCCCCGGCGGCGCTCTGCCCTACTATCGCCTGTACGACCGCACCGGGAAGCTGCAGCAAGAGTTCGCACTCGACCCGCAGGCCGACGAGCAGTTCACCAGCGAAGACGTCGCCGCGGCCGTCGAGAAACTATTGGCCGAGTAAGCCGCCGCCTCCACTTAGCCCCCGGTCAGTGACCGGGGGCCAAATGGAGTTGCACGACACGAGTTCCCCTTAACGCCGTCGCCGCACGAGGGCAACGGCCGCCGGGACGAGCAACATCAAGACGCTCGGCTCCGGAATCCGAAACGCAATCGCATCCAGCGATTGGACCGAACCGCCAAGACTGGTGACGGTTCCCGTGGCAGGGTCGATCGTCACGAGGAACGTCGGCGGCGGCGAGCCGGGGGCGCTGTTCAAGCCATACAGGACTCCGGCCGGCGAGAAATCGAGCGCGGCATAAGCTCCGCCGCCTCCCGGCTTCACTGGGTTGGTGATGTTTGTGTAGGCGCCCGTCGTGGAATCGTATGTTCCATAACGGCTCGCGGTAGGGGTGCCGTAGAAGATGCCAGCGGAGCTGATGGCCAGTCCGCCGCCGGTCGTCGAGGTCAAACCCGTATTGCCAATGACCGTGGCTTGAGCGGTGGCCGCATCGATGGAGTAAAGCTGCGGTCCGCCGATGGTGCCGACGCCGAACAGGTTGCCCGCGGCGTCGAAGCCGATGTCGCCCATCGTCGACGGCGTGCCCGAACTATTGGTGATCCCGGTATTGAAGGCGCCGACGACGGTGACCAGGGCGGTCGCCGGATCAATCGTCACCAGCAGCGCGGCGGTCGCCTGCGGGTTGTTGCCGGTCGAGCCGTAGAGAACTCCCGTCGTGGGATGAAACGCCATGCCGGTAATGGGATAGTTGGTCCCGGCCGCGTCGCTGAGCGGCCCGACGTCTTGGAGTTGCGCGCCGGTGGCAGGGTCAAGCCTGAAGAGCCGGCCAGCCGCTCCCGAGGCCGTCGCGCCGTAGAGGACGGCGGCGTCGACGCGGACGCCGAGCCCCAACAGGCTCAGCGCACAAAGCACCAGTTGTAAGACCTTCATGAGCGTTACTCCCTGCTGTAATTCTGAGGAGACGGATTTCTTGCCGCGCCTGACAGCGTAACAGGCCAGAATGTGCAGTCAACAAGTTTGTTTAGCGGTTGCGCAGTCTAGCTAGCCGGTTTGCGCGATTGAATGGCCGCATAGAATGGCATGATGAAGATTCGCGATAGTGGAATGCCCGAGGAGGCGTACTGGGAAACGCTCTTCGATGTGCCGCGGATCGTCCAGTGGATGGATCTCGCCGGCTGCCGCGATGTAGCCGAGCTGGGCTGCGGCTACGGCACCTTTACGATTCCGATCGCCAGGACCATTGGCGGCACGATTTACACGTTCGACGTCGAGCCGGCGATGCTCGCTCGCACGCGCCAGCGCGCTGCGGGCCTGCCGGTAGTGTGTGAAGAGCGGGATGTAATCGCCCGGGGCTTCGGCCTGCAGGCCGATCGCGTACTGCTGTTCAACATCCTGCATTGCGAGCAGCCGATCGAGCTGCTTAGGCATGCGGCGGGCGCGCTGCTGACCGGCGGCGAGGTGCAGGTCATCCACTGGCGCTACGGCCCAACGCCGCGCGGGCC
>DASVCM010000002.1:0-2995 GCA_036381635.1 Lacipirellula sp. | reverse complement strand
CGTCGCGCGGTCCTCGGCCCGCACGCCATGCACGATCGGCGTCGCCCGATCGTCCTGCCAGGCGATCCAGTTCTCTGAGACGACTGGATGCCGCTGCTCGCTCCCGGGAACGACCGCAATCGGTATCTCGCGAAACCTCGGCGCCGGCACAAAGGCGAACGCTTCGCTCGCTACGAGTAGGAAAAGACAACAACAGAAGCTCTTCATGAGTTCAACTCGCGATGAGAGGACCTATCGGCCGGGACGAATGCCCCACCTACGATAGCGTCCCCGTCGATCGCTGTCGAACTTTCCCCTTGCCCTCTGCGTCGCCGCGCCTCTGCGCGAGAAAACCTCGGCCGCCGCGGTAGTGCGCCAAGGTGAACCCTGTCATCCCGAGGTCCTCCGAGGGGTCCGGCCAGATTCCTCGGCGGACCTCGGACTGACACGATGGCGGCGGATTCAAACGGACCCGCTACCGCCGTCGCATCGCGGCACTAGTTGCTAATCGACCGGAAGTTATTGAAGTTAAAGTTCCCAAACGAGAACTGCGGGAACGCGCTGTACAGCCCCTGCGTGAAGAACTGTTGGATGAACTCGTCCACCACCGTAATCGGCGTCTTCGGCACCACGATGATGTCCGAGTCGTTCAGCCAAATATCGTCAGCCGGCACGGGACGCCGGCCGTACAGGGCGCCGTTCACGTCGAGCATCGTCGCCAGCAGCCGCCAGTCCTCGCCGCGGCGGAACACGACCACCTGCCGCAAGTTGGCGCCGATGTTCCAGCCGCCGGCCATCGCGATGGCGCCCATCAGCGTCGTCGGCCCTTCGAGCGTGTACCGCCCCGGCGTCTTCACCTCGCCCAGCACGAACGCATACCGCGCGGCCCGCTGGGTAATGACCGGCGTCACGTCCACGCCGGGAATCGTCGCCTCGTACCGCGCATCGACCTCGGCCTTCAGCTCTTCCACGGTAAGCCCTTGCGCACACACCGCGCCCAGCCCGGGCAGATACAGCCGCCCATCGGGATTCACTCGCGTCTGCAACTGCAAACCGCCGCTCCCTTGCCGTGCGTCCACGGCGTTGAGCAAATCTTCCAGCCGCGTGTTGACCGACAGCGGCGTCACCGTGATCGCCGGCACCTTGTAGTACTTGAGGTACCGCTCCTCAAGGTGCGCCCGCAGCCCGTCGATCGTCATTCCCGCCGCACGCACCTGGTGCAACAAGGGCAGCGAGATCGTGCCGTCGGGCTGAACGATCAGATCGCGGCGAAAGTTGTCCTCCGCTCCCAGCGCCGCGCCGGCGTCGGTTGAATCCGCGGTCAGCGACTCGACGCGGATCTGATCGCCGACCTGCAGCTCGTACGGAAAGCTGGTGATCTCGCGCGTCAGCCGGAACACGAACGCAATCTGATCGTCCACGCGAATGCGATACTCCGGCACATGGGCCGAGCGCGCGTGCCCCACATACTCGCCCTGGGCGTAGGTCTGCCAATCGACCGGCCCGCGCGCCTTCCACGTAAGCTCGCCGCGGCCGCAGGCGGCCGTGCTGTCGACGCCCCAAATCGGATGCGGCGCCGCCGGTCCCAGCGCCTGGCAAAGCTGAATCGAGTCGGTGTTGATGAGCTTGACGGGGCGTGTCGCCGGCGCCCGCTTCGGGGCCTGCCGAGCGCACTTCACACTCGGCCATCCGATCGCGGCCAAAGACGCGACCAACAGCGCAGCCGCCACTCGCGTGCGAATCGTGAATGCGGATCGTATCGTGTCTAAAGTCATGCGCGAGTTCTGATGGTCCGTCAGTTCCATTTAGCCCCGCCGCTCGCGGCGGGCCCGCGGGGCAAGCCCCGCGGCTAAATGCCTACCGCATGTACCCCCCGGGCAAGCGCGTGATGTTCTCGACCGGCGGCCGAACGGACCGCCGCGGCGTCGGCGGGGCAGGAGGCCGGTTCGCCGGCGGCGCCATCGGCGCTAGCGCGTCGCCCGTCTCCGCGAGCGTCGCCGGCGGCACCCACGTGACGACGCCGCCATCCGCGTTGCGCGTCGCCAGCGCTCGTGCATGCTGCTCGCTCATCGCGGCAAGTTGCTCCTGCCCCAGTTCCCGCTGCACGCGCGCCCAATTGCGAAACACCACCGGATGCGGCTGCCGGGCCGCCACCTGAGCCAGCAGATGCTCCGCCTCGACGTAGTGCCCTGTCTCCGCCAAGAGCACCCCCAGTTCATGCGCCGCCAGATGATTGTCGTCGCGCGCCAACAGCGCCGCCTGCTGCAGCGCGAAGGCGCACCGGTCGGCCTGCGGATGAGCCTCCGGCTCCGTCTTGCCAAGCTGACTATAGACCTTGCCCAGCGCGTGCAGCGCCATCGAACCGGCCGGCTCCCCAGCCACGGCGCCGCCAAGCTGCAACTGGGCGTATCGATAGTACAAATCCGCAAGCTGCTGCGGCATCACCTCCGCCGCCGCATGCGTCTTCGCAACCGGAGTTCGATGTGATGAAACGATCACCTCCAAACTCAAGCCGGAATTCGCCCCAGGCGCGCGCGGCACAAAGTCCGCCGCCTCCTCCAGCGCCCGCAATCCGTTCGCCAGTGCAATCGTCCGCCGCGCCGCGCCGTGCTTCTGGTCCTTCGCCTCGGCGATCATCTGCAGCGCCTCGAGAAACTCGCGCCGCGCCGCAAAGCTGGCGCCCCGCCGAGCGAGCGCGTACCCCTCGCGAATCCGAGCCTGCGCCCGTTCGCACACCACGGCCCCGGTGGGCGAGCCGGTGGCCGTCGGCGCCGCATCGGCGAGCAACAGCTCCGCCGCCGCCATGTGCGGGTTGTCCTTGTCTTCCTCGAACGAAGGAGTCAGCACGGTCAAACGGGAGGGCGAGGCGCCCGCGGAGCCGTGCGCCGGTACGCGTTCCTCCGGCTCGGCAGGAGCCTCGCCCTCCTGTTCATCCGCGGCGGCGATTTCTTCGGCGTCGACCGGCGGCAACTCGCTAAGCTCCGTGAACTCCAGCGCCGCAAGATCCATCGGCGGC
>DASVCM010000001.1:0-2441 GCA_036381635.1 Lacipirellula sp. | reverse complement strand
GAAGGTCGCCGCATCGGCGCCCACATCATCAACAAATGGCCGGAGAACGCCCTCAAGGCGGTCACCAAGGACCAGCTTCCCGCCGACCAGTGGGTGCACGTGGCGTTCGTGTACGATGGCAGCCGCAAAGCGGCCGGGCTGAAGGTGTACGTCAACGGGCAGTTGAAGCCGTTGAACATCGCGGCGGACTCGCTGACCGAGACGATCCGTACAAACGTTCCGCTGAAGATCGGCCAGCGACACACCAGCTCGCCGCTGTCGGGCGCGTCGATCGAGGATGTCCGCATCTATGGTCGGACGCTTGCGGCCAGCGAGACCAGCTCGCTCGCCAGCGCCGCCCTGTTGGCAAGCGTACAAGCGGCCGCGCCGGAGGCCCGTAAACCGGCTGACGTCGAGTCGCTCTTCACTTGGTGGCTCGCGAATCTCGACGAAACGGCCAAGGAACTGGTCGCCCGGCGAGAGGAACTGACTCGCGAGCGGAACGACATCCAGGCCCGCAGCGCCGTCACGCACGTCATGCAGGAACGCGACACGGCGCCGATAGCGTTCGTGCTGAACCGCGGCGAATACGACCAGCGGCTAGATCAAGTCGGTCCCGACACGCCCGAACTTCTGCCCCCCTTCCCAGACGATCTGCCTAGAAACCGCCTCGGACTGGCCCAGTGGCTCATGCGGCCGGAAAACCCGCTCACGGCCCGCGTAACCGTCAATCGCTTCTGGCAGGAGGTGTTCGGCCAGGGCCTGGTCCGCACCGCCGGCGACTTCGGCGTCTCAGGCGAGCTGCCGTCGCACCCCAATCTTTTGGATTGGCTCGCCATCGAGTTCCGTGACAGCGGTTGGGACATGAAGCAGTTCTACAAGCTGCTCCTGACCAGCGCCACTTACCGCCAGAGCGCGGCCACGACGCCTGAGAAGCTCGAAAAGGACGGCGAGAACCGGCTTCTCTCTCGCGGCCCGCGGTTCCGCATGGACGCCGAGATGGTTCGCGACTACGCCCTGGCCGCCAGTGGCCTGCTCTCGCCGAAGATCGGCGGTCCGAGCGTCAAGCCCTACCAGCCGCCGGGCGTCTGGGAGGCCGTGGCGATGATCGGCTCCAACACCCGCGACTACGTGCAGGACACCGGCGAGTCGCTCTATCGCCGCAGCATGTACACGTTCTGGAAGCGTTCGGCGCCGCCGGCATCGATGGAGATCTTCAACGCTCCCAACCGCGAGCACTGCACGGTGGTCCGCGAGCGCACCAACACGCCGCTGCAGGCGCTGGTGACGCTGAACGACCCGCAATTCGTCGAGGCGGCCCGCGAACTGGCCACGCGAGCCATTCGCGCCGCTGGGCCATCGTTCGAGCACCGGCTGTCGCACATCGCCATGCGACTGCTGGCTCGCGAGCTGACCGCTGAAGAGCTGTCGATCATTAAAGAATCGGTTACGAAACTGGAATCGCATTATGCCGCTCACCTGGAGGAAGCCAAGCAACTCATCGACGTTGGCGACAAACCGGCCGACGCGACGCTCCCGGCCGCGGAGCTTGCCGCGTGGACGATGACCGTTAACGAACTCATGAACCTGGACGAGGTTCTCAACAAGTAACTCCCCAACTTAGCCCCCGGTCACTGACCGGGGGCTAACTGCCATGACGCTATTCAACGAACTCCGCCAGGCCGTCAGCCGTCGCCATTTCCTCTCCGCGGGCTCGCACCTGCTCGGCACGGCCGCCCTCGCTTCGCTCACCGGCAAGGCGATGGCGTCGTCCGCCGGCGCCGAGGCCGCAGCCCCAGGCTCTCATTTCCCCGGCAAGGCCAAGCATGTCATCTACTTGCACATGGTCGGCGGCCCGTCGCAGATGGATCTGTACGACTACAAGCCGGTGATGGGCCAGTGGTACGACAAGGATCTGCCGGAAAGCATCCGCATGGGCCAGCGGCTCACGACGATGACCAGCGGCCAGGCGCGGTTTCCGATCGCTCCTTCGATGTTCAAGTTCGAGCAGTGCGGCCAGAACGGGATGTGGGTCAGCGAGCTGATGCCGTGGATGAAGCGGATGACCGACGACGTTCTGTTCATCCGCTCGATGCAAACCGACGCGATCAACCACGAACCGGCGATCACGTTCATTCAGACCGGCAACCAGGTAACCGGCCGGCCCTGCCTGGGCTCATGGGCCTCCTACGGCCTTGGTTCGCTGAACAACGACCTGCCGACGTTCGTCGTAATGGTCGCCCGCCCCACCAACACCGAGCAGGTGCAGGCGATCAGCGCGCGGCTCTGGTCGAGCGGCTTCCTTCCCGGCGAGCACGCGGGCGTGAGCTTCCGCACCGCGGGCGATCCGATCCTGTACATCAACGATCCGCCCGGCGTTTCGCGTGACGTGCGACGCACGACGCTCGACGGCCTCAGGGCGCTGAATGAGATCACTCACCGCGAGTTGGGCGATCCGCAGA